>JAQSDP010000440.1 GCA_029945985.1 bacterium
CGATCGCAATGGAAAAGGGACTACGCTTCGCTATCCGCGAAGGCGGCCGCACAGTAGGTGCCGGTACCGTGTCCGAGATCGTTGAATAGTTACGGAACACCGGCCTCGGGCCGGCAACTATTGCCAGCGAGACGCCGGCGTTCCTTGAGAGGTAAGAAATGGCTAAGGGAGCTAGAGACAATATCATTCTGCAGTGCACTGAGTGCAAAGAGCGCAACTACGTGACGACCAAGAACAAGAAGGCCACGCCTAACCGCTTGGAATTCAATAAATTCTGTCGCCGCTGTCGCTGCCACCGGCTGCACCGCGAGAATAAATAGATAATTTCGGACTTGAGATCTGAGATCTTTGTAGGGGTATGGTGTCAATGGTTAGCATGGAGGTCTCCAAAACCTTAGGTGCGGGTTCGAGTCCTGCTACCCCTGCCATTGCAGCAAAGGAGAAATAGAGTTGTCAGAAGCGGTCGACACAGTTAACGATAGCAAGAAGAAGCAAGGTGCAGGCGAGTTTATCCGCGAGACCCGCGAAGAACTAGGCCGCACGAGCTTTCCTTCGTCAGAGGACGTCCGGAATACCACGATCATCGTTATCATCGCGGTCATCTTCTTTGCGATTTACCTATTTTTGGTCGATCAGGGCTGGACGTACGCTCTACAGGGGTTGACCTGGCTGGTCAACAAGATCGCCGGCATCTAAGGATATTTGAAATGAGGCAGTGGTATTTCATCCACACATATTCGGGACACGAGAATAAGGTCGTAGAAAGCCTTAATGCCCGCATTCGCGATATGGAACTTGCTGAGTTGATCACCGAGGTCCTGCTTCCGAAGGAAAAAGTCGTCGAAAAGCGCGGCAATAAAGAACTTGTCTCAGAACGAATGTTCTATCCGGGGTATGTTCTGGTCGAGATCGAGTGTGACGAGAAGGGTAAGATACCTGATAACGTCTTTCACGCGATCCGTTCCACACCGAAGGTTACCGGCTTTTTAGGTGGAAAGGCCCCGACGCCGCTGACGCAGGCCGAAGTCGACCAGATCGTTCACAACATCGAGGTCGCCACCGAGAAGCCGAAACCGAAGTTTACATACGAAGTCGGCGAGGTCGTTCGAATCAAGTCCGGGCCGTTCGCTTCATTCACCGGTAAGGTTGAGGAAGTGAACGAAGACAAGAGTACGCTCAAAGTATCGATCACTATCTTTGGCCGCTCGACACCGTACGAACTTGGATTTTTGGAAGTGGAAAAGGTCACTTTCGCAGAAGAGGATTAATGAGGACATTCCTGAGCTACTCAGGATCGTAAATCGAAAATGGCAAAGAAGATAGAAGGTTACATTAAGCTGCAGATCCCCGCCGGAAAGGCGAATCCTGCACCGCCGATCGGCCCGGCTTTGGGTCAGCACGGTGTCAACATCATGGAGTTCTGTAAAGCGTTCAACGCCAGAACTCAGAATGACGACCCGGATATGAAGATCCCGGTTGTGATAACGGTTTTCGCGGATCGCTCGTTCACGTTTGAGACGAAGACTCCGCCCGCCGGCGACTTGCTTCGCAAGGCTGCCGGTATCCCGAAGGGCTCCGGTACGCCCAATAAGCAAAAGGCTGGCACAATTTCGCGGGATAAGATCCGTGAGATCGCCGAGAAGAAAATGCCCGATCTCAACACCACCAACATTGAGTCCGCGATGCGGACCATTGAAGGGACGGCGAAGAGTATGGGTTTAGTTGTAGAAGGATAAGGTTGGTGGGGGTCCGCCCCGCCCGGTACTCATTAGGGAGGAAACGTGAGTTTCCGCTATTACCTGGAGGTAAAATGAAACGAGGTAAGAAATACCTTGCTGCGCTCGAGAAGATCGAGACCGGCAAGAAATACGAACTCGACGAAGCGATCTCAAAACTAAAAGAGGTTGCCTTCGCAAAGTTTGACGAAACTGTCGAACTAACGATGTGGCTCGGTGTCGATCCGCGAAAGGCAGATCAACTCGTCCGTGGCACAATCGTCCTTCCCCACGGCCTTGGCGGCGCTGCCAAAAAGGTTGTCGTTATCGCCCAAGGCGACAAGATCAGAGAAGCTCAGGAAGCAGGAGCCGATGAGGCTGGCGGCGATGACATCGTCGACCGCATCAAAGGCGGCTGGCTGGAATTCGATGCGCTTATCGCTACCCCGGACATGATGGGAAAGGTCGGACAGCTTGGTAAGATACTTGGCCCCCGCGGCCTTATGCCCAACCCGAAGACCGGAACTGTGACGATGGACGTCAAGACCGCTATTCAAGAGACGAAGGCCGGTAAGGTCGAGTATCGCGTCGACAAAACGGGCGTAATCCACTCGCCTGTCGGTAAGGTTTCGTTCGACCCGGACAAGCTGCAAGAGAATACAAGAGTGCTGATCAACGCGGTTATCAAAGCGAAGCCGACGACAGCAAAGGGCCGTTATCTCAAGAAGATCAACCTGGCCGCAACGATGAGCCCTGGCGTTCTGCTCGACGAACTGGCGTACGTTTAAGTAGTGAGGTGCGAATAGAGTAATGAAATCAAGAGAGACAAAACAAAGAGATCTGGAAGCCCTCACAAGCTCGCTGCAGACTTCAACCTCGGCACTGGTCGTTAGCTTTGATAAGCTGACGGTCTCCAAGGACATTGAATTCCGCGATCGTATCCGTGAGGCAGGTGCAAAATATCAGGTAGTTAAGAACACGCTGGCTCGCATCGCCGTCAAAGGAACTGACTTTGAACAGGCGACCGAGTCATTCAAAGGCGTGACCGCTATCGCGTGGACCGACGGCGACCCCGTTGTGCTTTCCAAGGCGGTTTCGAAATTTATGAAGGACAACGCCGATAACTACACTTTCAAAAGTGGAGTTGTCGACGGGAAGTTGGTAGATCTCGCTCAGTTGACGACGATCGCAAGCCTACCTTCCAAAGAAGAGCTTATTTCGAAACTTCTGTTCGTTCTCAACGCACAGGCCCAGCGTATTGTCACGGTTATTAACGCCGTGCCGCGTGACCTGGCAGTCGTAATCAAGCAGATCGGAGAAAAGGCTCCGTCAGGCGACGCTCCACCAGCGGAAGTAAAGGCTGAAGAAGCCGCTCCTGTTGAGGCTGAAGCGGCTCCTGCTGCTGAGGTCGAAGATGGTTCGGCCGAAGAGACGCCGGCTGTAGAGGCTGCTGCTCCGGAGGCTCAGCCCGCGGAGGCTGAAGCTGCTCCGGCAGAAGAAGCACCGGCTGTTGAGGCCGCTGCTCCCGAGGCTTCGGCGGCTGAAGCTGAAGCGGCTACTGCAGAAGAAGGGCCGGTAGAAACGCCGGCGGCGGAAGGCGACGAGAAAGCTGAATAGGTTTTCAGGTCTCGGATCGGATTTAAGACCTGAGATCTCAAATTTGAAATTGCGGGCATTGCTCGCTCTAGCCGTACTCAAGGAAAACGAGCCGGGTGATTGTCAGGTCGCCTGTGCTGCTCGGATCTTCAGGAAAGGAGATGCACCCGTTCCAGTTGGTCCCGTGGGTTCTAGCGGCTGACAAAGGCGAACCGAAATATCGGTTCAAAAACACAGAACCCTAGTTAGGAGATAGATAAAGTTATGGCAATCACGAAAGACGAAGTAGTTGAATTTTTGAAGGGAATGACCCTTCTCGAGGCGTCGGAATTGGTTAAGGAACTCGAAGAAGTATTCGGAGTTTCAGCAGCAGCCGCTGCTGCACCCATGATGATGGCACCTGCGGGCGGCGATGCGGCCCCGGCGGCAGAAGAAAAGGACACGTTTGACGTTATCCTCACCGGCGCCGGCGGCAATAAGATCGCAGTCATCAAGGCTGTTCGCGAGATCGTTGCAGGCCTCGGCCTCAAGGAAGCTAAGGATCTGGTCGACAGTGCTCCGAAACCGCTTAAGGAAGGCGTTTCGAAGGACGAAGCCGAAGAGATCAAGACCAAGTTGACCGAAGCAGGTGCTAGCGTCGAGGTAAAATAGTTCGTTATCGGAATCCGGGCTGAAAGGTTGTTCAGTTCGGATTCCGGTCGAATTTGCAATTAGTAACAGTCGCTGTTACACTCAGTTGTTGGCTAAAGAGATCGCACAGCCCAGTGGTTACGGACGTCTGGTCCGAACGTCGCTAAGTTATTGGCGTTAAAGCATTTGCAGGGCGGGTTCTCGCGGGGAAGAACGGAGAGTTAGTGTCTTTTTCGACACACTCAAACAATTTGATCGGCAAAGACAACTGCTAGGTAAGCGGTCAGGGCATAGTTCGCCCTCGGCCGCATTTGGCGTCTTTTTTATCTATTACGGCCCAAGGACGGGCATTTAACAGGGGCATCCTAGCAACTATCGGCGGAGAAAGCAATAGGCATTTAGCACGCCATTCATAAGGGCATTCAAACAATATGATCAACAATCCGCTTCAAAACAATACGGTCGGGATCGGCAAGCGCACCAGCCAGTCTCCCGAGCGCGTGGATTTTTCAAAAATTTATACGACCGCGCAGATCCCAAACCTGATCGAGGTGCAGCGTGAATCGTACAATCGCTTTCTTCAGATGGACTTGATCCCTGAAGAGCGGGATACGATCGGGCTCCAGTCGGTGTTCGGATCGATCTTTCCGGTCTCCGATTTTCGTGAAACGGCGACGTTGGAATTCGTCGAATACCAGATAGGCAACTGGCAGTGTAAGTGCGGAAACCTCGAAGGCCTCGAGCATCTTCGGGCCAACTGTAAGAACTGCGGTTCCAAGATCAAGGTCGACCCATTCAACCCGGCGGAAGTTCTGTGCAACAGCTGCGGAACCTTCAACGCTGTCCGCCCGAAACTCTGCCCCAACTGCGGCGAACCGGTTGGGCTGAAGCATAAGCACGATCAGAAGGAATGCCAGGAACGCGGAATGTCTTACAGCGTCCCGCTGAAGGTGAAGATCCGACTGACGGTGTTTGATAAGGATGCCGAGACCGGTGTGTCGACGATCCGCGACATAAAAGAAGAGGACGTATTCTTCGGTGAGATCCCGCTCATGACCGACAACGGTACGTTTGTAATCAACGGTACCGAACGCGTCATCGTATCCCAACTCCACCGTTCACCCGGTGTATTCTTCAAGGGAGATCGCGACGAGTATCTGGCGAAGATAATTCCTTACCGTGGTTCCTGGGTCGAATTCGAGTACGACCAGAAGGGGATCCTTCACGCTCGCCTTGGTAAGCGAAAGATCATCGCGACGATCTTTTTGCGTGCTCTCGGTCTTTGGCTCTCGCCGCAGATCGATATGAAGACCGTCTCGGACAACATCCTGGAAGAAGTTGTTAAGAGCGCCGAATATCCGGATTCCGAGATACTGAAACTCTTCTACACGACCGATGAGGTCGAGGTCGAAAAGGGAAAGGTTTACCTGAAGGTCAAATCCGAAGGCGGCACGAACCTTGTCGGCATGCGTGCGGAAGAATCGCTCAAGAGCAAGGGTGAGGATGTCGTTAGGACCGGAAAGAAAGTGACGAAGGCCGCTCTCGCTGAACTGCGTTCGATGAAGGTCGATCGTATCGAGGTTTCGACGGCTGACCTCGAAGGTGCTTTTGCACTCGCCGATGTGGTCAACGAGGAGACCGGTGAGGTCGTAGTGGAGTCGAACGGCGAGATCGCGGCCGGAAAACTGCAGCAGTTGATCGAAGAGGGTGTAACCGGCTTCCAAGTGTTTTTCCCAAAGAACGATCAGATCGGCGAGGTGATCGCCGCGACGCTCCGTAAGGATGCGATCTCAAAGCCAGTTGACGCGCTTCTTGAGATCTATCGCAAGATGCGTCCGGGAGATCCGCCGACGGTCCCGACCGCTTATCACCTGCTCGAAGGGATGTTCTTTGACGCTCGCCGGTTCGATCTGTCACGTGTCGGCCGCCTGAAGTTCAACATCAAGATGGGCCGGCCCGAGAAAGACCGGATCAATGATCCGCTTCTGGCTCCAACCGATTTCATCGAGGTGGTCAATTATCTTCTTCGAATGAAGAGGGACAGCGATCACTTCTCGCAGGACGATATTGACCACTTGGGCAATCGACGCGTTCGTGCGGTTGGCGAATTGCTCGAGAATCAGTTCCGTATCGGACTTGAGCGTATGGAGCGGGCGATCAAGGAGAAGATGTCGATTCAACAGGACATGTTCACCACGATGCCGCGTGACCTCGTCAATGCTAAGCCGGTGACGGCTGCGGTCCGCGAGTTTTTCGGTTCGTCGCAGCTTTCACAGTTCATGGACCAGACGAATCCTCTGTCTGAGATCACACACAAGCGCCGCTTATCGGCGTTGGGGCCAGGTGGCCTTTCGCGTGAGCGAGCCGGATTCGAAGTCCGCGACGTGCACCCGACTCACTATGGACGCATCTGCCCGATCGAAACGCCTGAAGGTCCGAATATCGGCCTGATCTCGTCACTATCGTGCTTTGCGCGCATCAACGAATACGGCTTTATCGAGTCGCCGTACCGGAAGGTTCTGGACGGCCGTGTTATCGAATACGTAAAGGTCCACAACGGCGGCGACACCCCGTTCAAGCCGAAGGATCACGTGCCGCTGGAGGACGTCGAAAAGGCGAACAAAAAAGTCGCCAAGGAAGGCGGAAAGCAGGCGGAGTCCGAACCATATCCGTTCTACCTGACGGCGTGGGAAGAAGATAAGTGGATCATTGGCCAAGCGAATATCGAGCTCGATCCAAAAGGGAATCTCGTCAAAGAGCGGAATGCTGCTCGACAGAAGGGCGAATTCATTACCGCGGATAGAACTGACATCCAGTACATGGATGTGTCGCCGAAGCAGCTTGTTTCCGTGGCCGCGTCCCTCATCCCGTTCCTTGAGAACGACGATGCTAACCGAGCTCTCATGGGTTCGAACATGCAGCGTCAGTCAGTGCCCCTTTTGCGAGCTGAGGCTCCCTACGTCGGTACAGGAATGGAGAAGATCGCCGCACGGGACTCGGGTGCGGTGGTTATCGCTAAGCGAGATGGCGTTGTCGACTTTGTCGATAGCGAACGCATTATCGTTAAGGCTGATCATCAGGTCGACGGAACGATATCGCGTGAGGTTACTGCGGATATCTATTCGCTCGTTAAATTTAAGCGTTCGAATCAGAACACCTGCATCAACCAACGTCCGATCGTTCAGGCCGGCGAACGTGTCCGCAAGGGACAGGTGATCGCGGATGGGCCGTGTACAGATAAGGGCGAACTCGCTCTCGGCCGGAACGTCCTCGTTTCGTTCATGCCATGGCGCGGATACAACTTCGAGGATGCGATCCTTGTTTCCGAAAGCCTCGTTAAGGACGACTTCTACACGTCGATCCACATCGAGGAGCTCGAGATCGAAGCTCGCGACACGAAGCTCGGACCTGAAGAGATCACGCGTGATATACCGAACGTCGGCGAGAACATGCTTCGCGATCTTGACGAATCGGGCATCATTCGCATCGGTGCTCAGGTCAAGCCTGGTTCGATCCTGGTCGGTAAGGTTACGCCTAAGGGCGAAACGCAGCTGACCGCGGAAGAGAAGCTGCTCCGAGCGATCTTCGGTGAAAAGGCTGGTGACGTTAAGGACGCCTCGCTGACCTGTCCGCCGGGAATAGATGGCACGGTCGTCGAAGTCCAGGTATTCACCCGCAAGGGACAGGAGAAGGACGAACGATCGCTGGATATCGAGGGAATGGAAGAAGACGCACTTCGCCGAGACCTTGAGGACGAAATTCGTATCCTTCAAGAGCAGCGGGATGAGCGTATCTACGAACTCTTCGACGGTCGCAAGCTTCAGACCGACCTTGTTGAGAATCGTGAGGTGATCCTCAAGAAAGGAACGACGCTTACCCGCGAAGTTCTGAAAGAGATCGACAGCAAACTCCTCCGCAAGGCTGATGTTGCTGCCGGAAAGATCGACATCACCAACGAGATCCGCGAGTACGAGAAACGAACCGAGCGTCAGATCAATATCCTTTCGGATATCTATGATGAAAAGATCACAAAGCTCAAGCAGGGCGACGAATTGCCTCCGGGCGTGATCAAGATGGTCAAGGTGTTCGTTGCGATGAAGCGTAAGCTCAGCGTCGGCGACAAAATGGCCGGACGCCACGGTAATAAGGGTGTTATCGCACGCATCCTGCCTGAAGAGGACATGCCGTACCTGCCGGATGGAACGCCGGTTGAGATCGTCCTCAATCCGCTTGGCGTGCCTTCGCGTATGAACGTCGGTCAGATCCTTGAGACGCATCTGGGTTGGGCAGCCCGCGTGCTTGGACTTCACTTCGCAACCCCCGTCTTTGACGGAGCCAGCGAAGAGGAGATCAAGGGATATATCGGCCAGGCGAACGCCAAGTTTGATGAACTCAAGCTTCGTCCGTCGGTAGGCCCCTCGGGCAAGACGCGTCTGTATGACGGATTGACGGGTGAACAGTTCGAGCAGAAGGTAACCGTTGGTTACATCTATATGCTCAAGCTGTCGCATCTTGTCGACGATAAGATCCATGCTCGATCGATCGGGCCGTACAGCTTGATCACTCAGCAGCCGCTCGGTGGTAAGGCACAGTTCGGCGGACAGCGATTCGGAGAAATGGAGGTTTGGGCACTCGAAGCATACGGAGCAGCTCATATCCTTCAGGAGCTTCTGACCTGCAAGTCTGACGATGTAGCCGGCCGGTCGAAGATCTACGAAACGATCGTAAAGGGCGTCTCGAACTTTGAGCCGGGTATTCCGGAATCGTTCAACGTGCTTGTTCGCGAGCTGCAGAGCTTGTGTCTTGATGTGGAACTCATCCACGCGGATGAGATCGATCCGGATGCCATAGTGGCGGGCGTCGATACTCTGGTAGGAGTTGATTAATTAGTTCAAGGTTCCAGGTTCAAAGTTCAAAGCTTTGAACCTGGAACATGGGACATTGAACCTGGAGATTTATGTTTCGATTTAATAACGACAACAAAACGCAGTTGACCACGAACTACGAGGCGATCCGCATCTCGCTTGCATCGCCGGATAAGATTCGTTCGTGGTCGCACGGCGAGGTTACCAAGCCGGAGACGATCAACTACCGGACCTTCAAGCCGGAGCGCGACGGCCTATTCTGTGCACGCATCTTCGGTCCCGTCTCGGACTGGGAGTGTCTGTGCGGTAAGTACAAGCGAATGAAGCACCGCGGCGTGATCTGTGACAAGTGCGGTGTCGAAGTTACGCAGTCAAAGGTTCGCCGCGAGCGACTCGGGCACATCGAGCTAGCATCGCCATGCTCGCACGTCTGGTTCTTCAAGGGCCTGCCCTCGCGGATCGGTCACTTGCTCGACATCACTCTTCGCGACCTCGAGAAGATCCTATACTTCGAAACCTACATCGTCATCGATGGCGGCGAGGTGCCGGATCTCAAGGAAAAAGATCTTCTTACGGATGAGCGTTATCGCGAACTGATGCGGGATTATCCTAACCAGTTCGTCGCGAAGATGGGCGCCGAGGCGATCAAGGATCTTCTGATGAAGATCGAGATCGACGAGCTTGTGGAAGATCTTCGCGTGAGAATGCGTGAGGAGACGTCGCAGCAGAAGAAGCTCAAGTTCTCGAAGCGGCTAAAAGTGTCTAATTCCTTTGCCCGTTCGGGTAACAAGCCCGAGTGGATGATCCTGGATGTCATCCCGGTAATTCCGCCGGAGCTGCGGCCTTTGGTGCCTCTAGATGGCGGCCGTTTCGCGACGTCGGATCTGAACGACCTGTATCGACGTGTTATCAACCGCAACAATCGCCTTAAGAAGCTCATCGAGCTGCGCGCTCCTGAAGTCATTGTACGCAACGAAAAGCGAATGTTGCAGGAAGCGGTTGATGCTCTCTTTGACAATGGACGCCGCGGTCGCGTGCTTCGCGGTGCGAACAATCGCCCGCTCAAGTCGTTATCCGGAACACTCAAGGGTAAGCAAGGACGCTTCCGTCAGAACTTGCTCGGAAAGCGTGTTGACTACTCGGGACGTTCGGTTATCGTCGTCGGGCCTGAGCTGAAACTTCATCAGTGCGGACTGCCGAAGAAGATGGCTCTCGAACTGTTCAAGCCATTCATCTACAACAAGCTCGAGAAAGACGCTCACGCCGCGACCATCAAACAGGCTCGTGAAATGGTGGAACGTCAGGAGCCGATCGTCTGGGACATTCTCGAAGACGTGATCAAGGAGCATCCGGTTCTTCTGAACCGTGCGCCCACGCTTCACCGTCTAGGTATCCAGGCTTTCGAGCCGGTGCTTGTTGAAGGCAAGGCCATCAAGATCCATCCGCTCGTTTGTACAGCATTCAACGCTGATTTCGACGGTGACCAGATGGCGGTACACATTCCGCTGTCGGCAGAGGCTCAGATCGAAGCGAGCGTGCTGATGCTTGCGTCTAATAACCTCCTTTCACCCGCTTCGGGTCAGCCGATCACGGTGCCTTCGCAGGACATCGTTCTCGGTTGCTATTACCTGACACTGGGACGAGATGAGATGCGTGGGGAAGGCAAGTCGTTCAATACGATCGACGATGCGCTTCTTGCTCTTGACGCCGGCGTTATTGAAACCCAGACGAAGATCAAGCTTCGTTGGAAGGGTGACCTTATCGATCTCGCAACCGAGCATAGCCCGCAGGACGTTATGCGTGCCACGGTCCGGGAAGTTGATCGGCTGATCGATACCACCGCAGGACGCGTCATCCTTAATGAACGCCTGACGCGTGACGGCCTGCCGTTCGTCAACGGAACGCTGAAGAAAAAAGGCCTGCAGTCGCTTGTCAGTTTCTCGTACCTGAGGCTCGGCCATGCTCCCACGGTAGTTCTTCTCGATGACCTGAAGGCGATGGGCTTCCTTTATGCGACCCTTTCCGGAATGTCGATAGGTATTGACGATATGGTCACACCGTCGAGCAAGAAAGGGATCATCGAAGACGCCCGTAAGGAAGTCGACAAACTGCAGAAGCAGTACGAAGACGCGACCATGACAAACATGGAGCGCGAGAACAAGGTGACCGCAATTTGGTCTGAAGTAACGGACCGCGTCGCAAAAGAAATGTTCAAGGCGATGCACACTCGGGAAGCTGAGCGTAAAGAACTCAATCCGATCCTCGTGATGGCCGATTCGGGCGCACGTGGTTCGGAAGCTCAGATCCGTCAGCTCGCCGGCATGCGCGGCCTCATGGCCAAGCCGTCCGGTGAGATCATCGAAACACCGATCGTGGCTAACTTCCGTGAAGGCCTTAACGTACTTCAGTACTTCATTTCGACGCATGGTGCACGTAAAGGACTCGCCGATACGGCACTGAAGACCGCGGACTCGGGTTACCTTACCCGCCGTTTGGTCGACGTGGCTCAGGACGTGATCGTATCCGAAGAGGATTGCGGAACCGTCAGAGGTATTTGGGCCGAGGCAATCATTCGTAACGGTGAAGAAGTGGAATCGCTCCGCGACCGCATAGTCGGCTGTACGTCGCTCGACGATATTATTGATCCGGTCGACGGAACCACCCTGGTCACCGCAAACACCGAGATCAACGAAGATCTTGCGGCACAAGTTCAGCTTTCCGGGCTTCAGAAGGTACGCATTCGCTCGGCTCTGACATGCGAAAGCCGACGCGGGATCTGTGTTAAGTGCTACGGCCGTAATCTCGCGACCGGCAACACAGTCGAGATCGGAGAGGCTGTCGGCGTTATCGCCGCCCAGTCCATCGGCGAACCGGGTACTCAGTTGACGATGAGAACCTTTCACGTCGGTGGTACAGCAAGGCTCGAGCAAGAGACGAAACACATCGCCGCCATGGATGGAATCGTTCGTTACCTTGACGACCTAAAGGTGATCAAGAACCGTGCGGGCGAAATGATCTCGCTCAAGCGGCAGTCCGAGATCGGCATCGAGGATGAACGTGGCCGCGAGGTCGCTCGCTACCAGATCGTTTACGGTGCTCAGCTTCACGTTAAGGACGGACAGAAGGTGAAGGAGGACGACGTGCTTGTCACGTGGGATCCGTTCACGTTCGCCATTCTTACTGAGGTCAAGGGCACGGTGAAATATCAGGATCTTAAGGAAGGGAAGACGGTCGAAGAAGAGACCGACAAGGTTACCGGCCAGAAGCGACTAGTCGTTAAAGATTCTGACGAAAAGAATCAGCCGCGGCTCGAGATCAAGGATGGCAGCAAGACCCTGAAGACCTATCAGATGCCCATCCGGGCCAACCTTATGGTTGAGGATGGGCAGGAGATCGCACCAGGTGACGTTATTGCCAAGATCCCGCGTGAGACGACCAAGACGAAGGATATCGTTGGCGGTTTGCCGCGTGTCGTTGAGCTTTTCGAGGCTCGACGTCCGGGTGAAACTGCAATGATGTCTGAGATCGATGGAGTTGTTACGTTCGGACCGATCTCAAAGGGTAAACGTAAGATCATCATCACAGGTGCTGACGGTGCCGAGCGCGAATACGACATTCCCCGCGGTACGCATATCAACGTGCAGGAAGGCGACGCGGTTAGAGCGGGTGAGCCTTTGATGGACGGTCCGCTGAATCCGCACGACATCCTGCGTGTTCTGGGAACCAACGCCTTGCAGAACTACATCGTTAATGAGATCCAGGAGGTTTACCGCCTTCAGGGTGTGAATATTAACGACAAGCACATCGAGGTGATCGTTAGGCAGATGCTTCGCTGGGTGAAGATCCGAGAGGTCGGAGACACCGAATTCCTGATGGAAGAGCAGGTAGACCGTTTCCGTTATGATGACGAGAATCGGCGCGTTCAGGACGAAGACGGCAAGCCGGCGATCGGCGAACCTCTTCTGCTCGGCATCACGAAGGCATCGCTTTCTACTGATTCGTTCATCTCGGCTGCTTCGTTCCAGGAGACGACCAGAGTCCTCACGGAAGCGGCGATCTCGGGCCGCGTGGACTATCTTCGCGGGCTGAAGGAGAACGTCATCATGGGCCGCTTGATCCCTGCGGGAACCGGTATGAAACATTACCGCAACGTCGAGATCTCGCCGGATAATACCGAAAACCGTAAGGAAGCGGATGAATTTGATGAGATCGAGACTATTCGCGGCGGGCTCGATATCCCGATCCTTGGCGGCGTTCCCGGAATCGATGAAAGCGACGTTGTCGAGGAATTCGACGTCGATGGTGAAGAGACCTTTGATGTCGAAGAGACCGAAGAGTTCGACATTGACGAGGCGATGAAGATCGACCTCGATGATGACGAGCTATAAGGCTTTTGCGATCAATCGCTGATACAGCAAGCAGGTGTCGACCGCGGCACCTGCTTTTTCGCGGCCGTAAAGCGCTGAGGCACTCAAGCGAGTGTTATAGTTGTAACAAAGAGGACCAAAAAAACGATGTACGTAAGAGCAGGTAAGTATATGATCAACACGGAGAACGTCACCCATCTCGAGTTGGAGGACGACGGCGGAATGGTCGTGTATTTCATAGGCGGCCAAATGGTACAGCTCGACGCCGAGTCGTCGACCGTGGTCTACACCAGCCTCAACACCGCATTCTCCACTCGCCCAACCCCACGCCCCACCTCCATTTCCTGACTGACATTTTCCCGCGCAGCGATGCAACGCGGATCGGACGCCCTGCGACGCTCTTTGGGCGCCCTGCACACGCTTTTGGTCGTTTGCAACCGCGTTTTTGAGTGTTTGCAACGCGCTTTTTCGGCCCAGTTTCGCCCCTTTTTTCGCGAGACCGATGGCAGGCCGCAAGACGCTCGCATAGCGCTCGCCACACCTGAAACGCGTCCGTTCGAGCCCACCGAAGGGACCAATGGCACTGACATGAAACGACCCGACCGGATTGTGACTTTCAGCGGAAACAAGGCGGTTCATGGCTAACGAAGAGACGTGCTGCACGGTTTTCCTTTCGCATGAGAGATCGGAAAAGAGCTGTCCACGAAAGAAGAAAAGAAGAAACAAAACGAAAACCGATCACCTGGCGTGCAAGAGATCTCTTGACTGACGATGCAATTGTGTGCTATGTATAAAACACCCGCGTCAGATGACGGGGAGTGAACCTTTTATGCTGAATCCCATTGAAAGAGAATTTGAGAAATATCGCGGCGGACCGACAGAAGATCCGAAGGTGCGCGTACACGTAAGCCTGGCGCCGAACGGGCGAATGATCCTGAACCGCAAGGCGTATGAAATGATCGGTAAGCCGCCTGCGGTCTATCTTTACTTTAGCCGCACGACGGATACGATCGCCGTCGAACCGGTCCAGTCTCCGCGCCTCGCCGAGTCGCTGCCCGTACTGCAGGAAAAGAAGACGAGCGTCCGCGTGAACGCCGCTCCGTTCTGCCGCCATTTCAACATCCGCGTGCGCGCAACGTCGCGTTTCATTCGCCCCGAGGTCCGCAACGGCCGCCTCCTTCTAAAGCTCTCCGAAACCGTCGTCACCACCACCGCCATGAAAGGCCGCAAGCGAAGCAAGTAAAATTGATATCCGGATAGCCGCCGAAGGCGGCGTCAGCATAAAGGCCCGTGCGAAGCACGGGTGACAAAGATATAATTTGACCGGGCCAGCCCGGTGGCGGGCGGCAGCTCCCATATGTCGAAGTCGTACACCAACCTCATTTATCACCTCGTGTTTTCAACAAAAGATCGGAGGCCGATCATCACGCCCGATCGGCAAGATCGTCTGTACGATTACATGGGAGGCATCATTCGTGGCCTTGGCGGTATCTCGTTGGGCATTAACGGAATGGATGACCACGCCCACCTACTGACGAAACTCCGCCCGGACCGTGCCCTTTCGGATGTTCTTCGTGATCTGAAGTCTAATTCTTCAGGCTGGATGCATAATGTGTTTCCCGACGCCGCCGACTTTGCGTGGCAGCGTGGATACGGTGCCTTCACGGTGAGCGCTTCACAGATACCCGCGGTACAGAAATATATTGCCGAGCAGAAGCTGCATCATTCTCGGCAGACATTTGAGGACGAGTTCGTCGGGTTGTTGAAGAAGAATGTGGTCGATTTCGACGAGCGTTATTTGTGGACGTAGCTCTGTCGCCGCCCTCGGCGGCTCGACGGTACTGGGTGCGGTTACCCGTGCTCACGCACGGGCCTTTATGCTCGACACCGCCTTCGGCGGCTTTATATGGTTAGGAAGTACGTCAACGGCCCGGGAATCGACCATCCGCTGAGCATGAAGCTGGCGGGTTCTACAAACTGGTCCTATCCGCTAGCCGACCACCTCGGCACGGCCGGAATAACGGATTCATTCGGCAACCGGCGGAAATGGCTTCACGGGTCGCGAGAACGACCCCTTCACCGGCCTAATGTACTACCGCGCCCGAATGTACGACCCCAAACTCGGCCGCTTCATCTCCGAAGACCCGATCGGCTTCGCGGGCG
>JAQSDP010000441.1 GCA_029945985.1 bacterium
TACCTATATGTTAGAACGCGCAGGCTCGTCCAAGCATATGAGCTGAGCCATCCTATAGCCGTAGCCGATCCCAAGAATGCCTTCGTATTCGCCGTGCTCGGCACCACTTTTCTTGGGGCCGGCCGATTCCAGGATGCACGGGCGCTTTTGGTCAATTCCATCCGGCTTAAGAATGATCAAGCCCTGCCGTGGGCCGGTCTCGGTATGCTGGATTTTTACGAAAACCGGATCGAAGAGGGACTAAAGAACCTGCAGGAAGCGGTATTTCACGATCCGTTTGAGCCTGACTTTCTTTACGCGCTGGCTCAGGTTTCCGCTCGATCCGAGAAATATCGAGAAGCGGCGAATGCATACGAAGACTTTCTAAGAGTCTCGCGGAACACGGACGACGAACGACGGGCGCGTATTAAGGGGCTGATCAATTTCCTCAGGTATCTCGGTAACAAGCAATCGCTATATCAAACCGGCGGCGAGGAGAGTACCGAGGTGAAGTTTGACCTCGTCGGAAACCGGCCGATCATTCAAATGCGGGTGAACGGCAGGCAGCAGCTGCTGAATTTCGTTCTGGATACCGGGTCGGGGATCTCGGTGATCTCGGATGAGACGGCGAAGTTATTGGGCATCAAGGCGATCACCAAAGGTGGCTTTGCCAAGGGCATCGGCGGAGATGGGAAGTTTGAGATCGTCTACGGATTTCTTCGCGATGTAGACATCGGTGCCGTGACCGTCCGCAATGTGCCAGTGTACATCCGCAAGTTTCACAGCGACGGAAAGATCGATGGCTACATAGGGCTGTCGCTGATCTCGAAGTTTCTGACGACGGTCGATTACGGAAATCAGACATTCGGCCTGCGTAAGAAAGATTTGATCCGAGCGGAGGATCCGGGTGGGGTGAGCGTGCCGCTGCGGCTGACGTCAAGCGGTTTTCTAAGCGGCGAAGTGCAGATCCAAGGGTTTGATTCTCCGATGAATTTTATCGTCGATACCGGGGCCAGCGTGTCGGTCATATCGGCGGACCTCGCAGCGACTAACGCAATGGCACCGCACGTTCAGGACGAGCGGATGCGTGTGATCGGTGCGGCCGGGATCACTGAAGATGTCCCGTCATTCCTATTACCAAAGGTCACGATGGGGAGCCATTCGCGAAATAGCATTACGGCGATAGCCCTCGACCTTAATCTGATAAATGAGGCGTCCGGTTTCGAGCAAGCCGGAATACTCGGCGGCAACTTTCTCAAGAACTATCGAATGACGTTCGACTTTCAAAACTCCCGCGTCACCTTCGTTTCGGTAAAAGATCAATAGAAAAGGTTACAATAGAGGCTGAGCATGAAACTCAGTCTTTATCTTGAAACGACGGTTATCGGCGCCTATTTGGACAATGGCGATCCGTTTCGGCGTGATCTGACGATGCGATGGTTCGAGCGTGAGCTCGGCGAATATCGCGTATGTACGTCGACGCTCGTACGGCGCGAACTGGAACGCATCGACGAACCCCATCGATCCAGCTATCTGAGGCTGCTTACCGGGCTTGAAAATCTCGAATTAGCCGACGAAGCCGCGATCCTTGCCGAAGGCTACATCTCTCGCGGCATTTTCCATCGAAAGTTCATTGCGGACGCTCTGCATGTCGCGATCGCGTCGTTCCACAAGATCGATTATGTGGTTACGTGGAACTTTGGTTATCTGGCGAATGTGCGCAAACAGGCGCGGTTGAGGATGTTCAATACGGCTGCGGGATTCTTTTCGCCTTCGATAATAACGCCGGAGTTTCTCGTGCACGAGGTTGGGGCCTAATGTATCCAAGATCGAAATTTCAAGAGGTGCTGCTCGAGATAAGGCAGGAGATGGCTCGTGAGGCGGATTTCGATGTCGACCTGTTCGCCGAGATAGTCCGGACCGGTTCGGGCCCGCGAGACGCGAGAATTCATTCGCTTGGTGATCAATCACCCGCGACGGGGAACGGCCGGCGAAAGGGCAGCCTGTCGATAGACTCGGACGCCTAATCTTGTACTCAGATTCGAGACCTGATTTAATTCAATCCAGCAGCGTTTCGATCACTCTCTAACAATTTGATGTTCAGATATCTCGTTTCATGCCTGATCATCCTGGCGGTGGTTAGCCTTTCCGGCTACTATTTTTTCGTCGAATACTGGGAACACCGGTTCGACGAACTCATCGCGCGTCAGGCCCGGGTTTATCGCCTTGACGAGAAACTTGTGAGGAGCGTGATCTACGAAGAGACCTACTTCCGGGCTGGGGCCAGAGGTGAGGCGGAAGAGGTCGGACTGATGCAGGTTACCCCGCTCGTCGCTCGGGATTGGGCGAAGGAAACGGGCTTGAGCGACATGGAGCGGCAGGCGAACGAAAACGTCGTCGCCTTTCTAAGCGATCCGGAACGCAACATACAGATCGGTTGCTGGTATCTCGAAAAACTGCGTGAGCGATATCGCGGGCGGCCAGCGGAGACCGCTATGATGCTTGCGGCCTACAATGCGGGTGCGAGCCGTGTCGAAGAATGGACGCGCGATGCGGACGCGGCCGGAATGTCCGAGAGTGATTTTATCGCGCGCATCGCTATCGCCTCGACGAAGGCATACGTAAGTTCGATCCTCAGCCGATATCGCGAGAGCACCGCGATATCGAATCCCCGCCGATGACAATGAAGATCCTGACCGCCGACTATGTATTGCCGATATCGTCCGAGCCTATCCCGAGCGGCGCGGTCGCGATAGACGCCGACAAGATCGTTGGTGTCGGTTCTCAGGATGAGATTACTGCAAATTTTGCGGATGCAGATGTGGAAGAGTTTGGTAAGGCTGCGATCCTGCCAGGATTCGTGAACTGCCACTCTCATCTCGAGCTTACCGCACTTCGAGGAGCGCTCGACGATGTCGAGCACGACTTCAAAGCGTGGCTTCTGAAGGCGACGGCGTTGCGTGCTGAGTTGTCGGACGACGATATTATCCAATCGGCGATCGATGGTGCTCGCGAAGGTGCGGCGGCGGGCGTAACCTGTTTCGGCGACATCGGCAGATTCGGCCATGCGGGCGTTGCGGCGCTCAAGGAGGTCGGCCTTCGCGGGATCGTCTTTCAGGAGACCGAGTTCTCACCGGACAATGCGACAGCAGATGATGATTTCAGAAAGCTTGGTGAAAAGTTCGAGAAGCTGAAGGAAGAAGAGACTGAGCTTGTGAAGGTCGGCTTGTCTCCACACTCGCCTTACACAGTCGGTTCCCGGCTATTCGAGCTAATCGCACAGTATTCGATCATTAACGGCGTCTCGCTATCGATCCACGCCGCGGAGTCTTCGGACGAGGAGGATCTCCTTCAGCGTGGTGAAGGATTGTTCTCAGAATTTGCATCGCGTGCGGGGCTGGAGTGGGACAGTCCGCATTGCACGCCGATCGAATATCTCGAACGCCTCGGCCTTCTCTCGACCCGTCCGCTGCTCGCCCACTGCGTCACCGTTTCGGACAGCGATATCAGGAAGATCAAGTCGAACGGTGCGAAGATCGCCCATTGCCCGAAGTCAAACGCAAAGTTCGGCCACGGCTACGCGCCTCTTGAGAAGTTTCTCGATGCGGGAATTTCAGTCGGCCTTGGAAGCGATTCGGTAGCGAGCAATAACATTTGCGACATGCTCGAAGAATCGCGTTTCGCGGCCCTCGTAGCCAGAAATCATCCCGACCGCAAACGCTTCATCACCGCCCGCGATGTTCTAAAATCTGCAACACTCGGCGGAGCGAAGGCTCTTGGGCGTGAGAGTTTGATCGGAACGCTCGAACCCGGCAAGCAAGCCGACATCGCAGTCATCTCACTCGACCATCTTGCTCAACAACCGATTTACGACATCGAAGCGGCACTGGTATTCTCTTCGTGCGGGCGGGATGTTCTCACGTCGACTGTCGCCGGCCGCGATATCTATCAGCTTAGCCGAAACAGACATTAGTTCGGTGATTTGCTCCCGTGAGCAACGGCTATAACGAATACCTCTTCGGCGACAACTTGTACATCAACGAGTTGGTGAGGCGGGATCCGCGAATTCGTTTCCATGCGGCGTATGCCGAGCACTCGACAACCTATTTCGGGATGTCATACTCCGGCTTCGAGGCGCCTAGCAGCCATTTATCGAACCAGCCAACGATGTGTTGGAGGCGTTCGATGCGGTGCCATGGTTGGCCTGATCGGGAGAGGTCGTGGCTTTCGTTGGGGAAGCGGACCATAACGGTTGGAACCTTTCGATATTTGAGAGCGCGGAAGAGTTCTTCGCCGCCCGCGTAGGCGGGTGTGCGGTGATCGGCCTCGCCGAGGATGAACATCATCGGTGTTTTGATCTTTGCGACGTGAGTGATCGCGGAGCGCTCGCGGAAGCCTTCGACGTCCTCGAAGGGCGCACCCTTGAACCACGACGGCTGAAATTGAGCGAAGTCGGCGGTGTACCACCAGCTTGCCCAGTTCGATATGTCACGTTGTGACACGGCGGCACGAAATCGGTCGGTCTGTGTCACGGCGTAATTGGTCAACACTCCGCCGCCCGATCCGCCGGTGACGCCGAGTTTACTTTCATCGACATATCCGCGTTTTATCACCTCGTCGACCGCCAACATCAGGTCTTTGTGATCGTCGCCGGGATATTTGTACTGGATGATGTTCCCGAAGTCCTGGCCGTAACTAGTTGATCCACGCGGGTTCGGGTAGACGACGATGTAACCCTTCGCCGCCATCCACTGAAACTCGTGATCAAAGACATATCCGTACGCGGCGTGCGGCCCGCCGTGGATATTCAGGATGAGCGGGTATTTCTTGCTCGGGTCGAAATTGGGCGGTTTTTGAACCCACGTCTGAACTCGCTTGCCGTCGAAACTCGTGTACCAAACATCTTCCGGCTCAGTGAGATTCAGTTTGCCGGAAAGGGGGTCGTTGAATCGCGTGAGTTGTCTAGCGTTCGCGCCTGACGGCTCGGCAGCGAACAGGTCGCCAACGCGTGTGGGCGTCGACAAAAGGTAAACGAGTCTGCTCCGGTCGTTGGTCAATCGGTAATTCATCACCGCGTGATCGCCTTTTGTTAGTTCTGAGACATTGCCGTTCGACGCATCGATCGTCGCAAGATTCAAACGCCCTTCCTTCGTAAATCCAACGACAATATTTCGACCGTCGCTGGTCCAGATCGGCTGATTGCCTCCGCCGGCTCTTGGAGGCGCCTGGTCACCCGTTAGTCCAGCCCCGATGTCGAAATCGAACGCCGTTGTCAGGTTCTTCGGCTGAGCATTCGGTTCGATCTCGAGTGTCCATAGATCCGGCTGTGTGTACGATTGGACAGGTTTTACATCGGACGATGCGACGAATGCAAAACGCTTTCCGTCGGGACTTAAGGTCAAGGCACCGACTCCGATATTGAGACGCGTTAAAAGTGCCGGCTCACCACCGGTGGCGGTGATCGAATAGATTTGCGTTTTCGGAGTGTCGTAGTATGGCTCCGGATCGCGGTTGGTCGTGAAATAGATCTTCGAACCGTCGTTTGACCAGGTGAAATTTCCCTCAGAAAATTGTCCCGAGGTCAGCCGCTTCGGCGCTATCTTCTCTTCGGGGTTCGACGGCGTCGGAACCGCCCACAGATGATTCGGACGTGTCGGGTCGAGGTAGCCAGAGCCGTCCGAGCGGTACACGGCTCGGGTGATGACTCGAACATCGGATTCTCGGTCAGCGGGGTTGGCGGGTTTTCCTTGTGTCGCGATGTCATCCGGATTCGCTGAGCTTCCAAAAGCGATCGACTTGCCATCCGGCGACCATACCGGGCCGCCCGCACCGCGTGGAACATTGGTGAGCTGAAACGCCTCACCGCCGGATGTGGGAAGGAGATAGATCTGCGGGGTGCTCGTCGGACCCGAGGTCTCGCCAGCTCGGACGAACGCGAGATATCGTCCATCGGGCGACCAGCGGGGCGTGGTATCTCGTGTGCCGCTCGTCATTCGCGAGGGTTCGCCGCTGCCGTCGAGGCGAACGGTCCATATCGAGGTGTCGTAGTTGGTCTTGGAAGAGTTGACCGAAACGCGGACGAAGGCGACTCGGGTTCGGTCGGGCGAGATCTGCGGGTCACCTATCCAGACCAGATCGAATAGATCGGTTTCCGTGATGGCTCGCTTCTGGGCCGGAGCTATGGACGCAAACAGACAGAGAACGACCAGGAGGCGCAGGCAGGCTTTCTTCATAGATATTCAGGCACCGGTGGCGGTGCGAGAATTCTAGAGTGTCCGCTTTAATTCCGCAAGTACTTCGTCTGGCGTCCACCGTCCGCCGGTGAAGATGCGTGTGACCTTGCCGTCCGGGGCGATAACGGCGGTGACTAGTGAGTGGTTGATCTGCGCTTTATCGGCGGCGTCGGTCTCATACTTAAGGCCGAAGAAGTCAGCGACGGCTCGTACTTCTTTGTCCGTTCCGACAGCAAGATTCCAGACGGTCAGATCGTCCTTCGCGTCCTTGCCGAGGTAGCCGAGGCCGTATTGCTTTAGCTTTTCTGGAGTGTCGCGTTGGGGGTCGAATGAGATCGAGAGGAGACGGATCTTATCTTTTGCTTCCGGGTCGGACGCGATCTGGTTAGCCATCTGGCTGAACTGGCTCGACATCTTAATGCAAAACTCCGGAAGCGGGCATTCGCGGTAGATGAACGTTACCGCGAGAGCCTTGCCGCGATAATCTTTGAACGTGAACTTCTTGCCTTCCTCATTCATCAGCGAAAGATCGGGTACCGTTTTGCCGATCTGTTCTGGCTGCTTTTCCTCGACGCCCGGCCGGTTCGGTGCGGAGTTAGCCACAATCGAGATCTTCTCCAGCCAATACGGATCCTTCGCCGAGCTGTCGACGACGAGTTCCGCGCGTATCTGTACCCCAGGCACGAGGTCTTCCCAAACCCAGTTTTCGTGGATAGGAAAGTCCATCGTCATCCGCTCCATAAACCCGGGGATATCTTCGTGGTCGATCTTCGCACGTTTCTGAAGCTTGTCGACTGATACGACCGTGCCGCGCAGGTCGTAGCGTTTCTGATTTGCAGAGTTCGATTCGGTGGAAGTCGTTGTACCGCAACCTGAAAGCAACAGCATGCCAGATAAACACAAGACTAAATAACGCATAGATTTAGTTTCACGCAAAGATGCAACGGACGCAAAGAGTTGAGTGATGAGAGCGGCTTATTTGCGATTCAGGTTTTCGTCATAAAGCAGTTGATACATTCGATAATTCGCCATCACGCGCCAGACATAATCCTTTGACTGGGCGAACCCGATCTCGGGTACGTAACGGCCGGCATAGTCTGACTTGCTGCGGCCCAGCCAGCGTTTCATGTTGTCCTCACCGCCGTTGTAGCTGGCGGCGATAGCGTCGGGCAGATTGGGGAAAAGCTTAAACAGATTCGCGACGTACTGAGAGCCGAAAAGGATCGCGGTCGGCGGATAGTAAAGCTCGTTCTGATCGAACCGCTCTCGGCCGAGTTCGCCAGCGATCTTGTTCGATGTGTCGGGGATGAACTGCATCAATCCTCGGGCGGCTGCGATCGACTTCACATTCGGCCGAAACCTCGATTCCTGCCTCATAATTGAGAGCAACAGTCGTGGATCGACGCCGCGTCCAGGTGCGTGTTTCAATAACGCCTCGCGATAAGGAATCGGATAAAGCATCGCCGTGAGGTCTCGGGGAAGTAATTCGACCTGGAAATCGGTCGGAAGGCTTCTGACTAGCGGCTCGATGAATGTCGCAACACGATCGGCCCGGTCGCCCTTCAAATACATCGAGGCGATCGTGAACTCGACATCCGCCGACAGTTTCTTACCTTCCACCGATAGCCCGCGCATCGCCGCCTCATACTCAGGCGCGGCTTCGTCGAAGAGTCCAAGAAATGCGAGTTCCTCACCCAGAGCTTTATTGCTGCGATCGGCGGAAGCGGCTGCGATCCTCAATTCCTGTCTCCCGATATCGGGAAGCTTTGGAAGAGAAGGGAGTTGATACGCCGGGAGCTGGGCGTAAACGGTCTTGAGTTCCTCAAGCGCCTTTGCACGCAGGTTGTCGTCGCTTATAAGCCGAATTGTGTCGTGAAGGATCTTCTTTCGATCTTCCAGAGACTGAACAGTGCTTGAAGTGCGCGAAAGTATTTTCCCGTCGGTAAAGAGCTTGGCTTCGGGAATGTTCGTCATCGCCCGCAAACGGACTGACGCTCGCCACCCGTAGTATTCGTTTCGCCCATCAGGGATATCAAGATACACGTCGATGGCCTCCGAATATCGACGGAGTTCTTCAAGCACGAGTCCGCGCAGAAACGTGACTTCCGTGCGCGTCGTACCGCCCGGGATCCCGGCACCGCCGAGATCCTTTAAAGTCAAAAGCCGGTCGAGATCGGCCAGGGCCTCGATCCATTCGGTTTGTGCGATCCGTATGCGGGCCTTCGTAAATATGGCCTGGCCCTCAGCGGCCTTGCCCTTGAACACTTCGGCAGCACGATCGGCACGGTTGGCGGCCTCAGTGGCTTCGCCCGCATCGCGAAGCACATCGACGATATTGAGATATGCGCGATCAAGTTTCTCATCGTTTGGATAATTTCGGATGTAGAGTTCGTATCGCGCGACCGCTTCACGATGTCTTCCCAGGCGGGAGTACGCGGAGGCGAGCTGCAGCAGTGCATCCTTGTTGACGGGATGTTCCGGGTGCTGCTCCCCCACGCGTTCGTACCATTTCACCGCATCGACGAAGTCTGATATCTGGGTATAACCGCGTCCGATCTGATATAGAGCGTCAGGCTCGAGGCCGCTCGCGGAATGGTTGTTGACGATCGCGAGAAAATGCAGGCGGGCGTCAGAGAAATCACGGTTAAATTGATATATCGAGGCCCGCTTCAGGTGCTCGTAATCGGAGAGCCTTGCCACCTCTTTGCCAAAACGCTCACTTCCGACCTCGATAAGGTCGATGGCCTTCACCGCTTCGAGGGCAAAGTCATCCGGCTGAGCGGGGTTCGCCGAAGTAGAAACGATCGACTCGAATTTTTGCCGAGCGGCTTCTTTTTCATTTTTGAAAAGAAGCGACTTAGCATACAGAGGTTCCAACTCTCGCGGACGCTGGCCGGACCCGGCGAAATTCTCTAAAGATCTGATCGCCGAGTCGAAGTCCTTCGAAACGAAGTAGCTTTCGGCCAGCCTTTTTTGGGCAGCATCGGCGAGCAGTGAGCCGGGGCGATCGGCTAATAGATCAAGCAGCAGGATGCGCTCCCCAACAAGATTTCCACCTTCGCGGGCGATAGTAGACAGGTGCCAGGTCGCATATTCGCGCACTATCGAATTTCGCGAACGTACCTTCTGGAAATACGCGGCTGCTTCGCCGGTATTCCCGTTCCGCTGAGACAGCCGAGCCGCGAGATAGTCCAGATCATTGGATCGAAAGGAGCTAGGATACTGGTCTTCGATCGCTTTCAACTCGTCGACCGCCTTTGTATACTCGCGACCTTGCATGCTCTCGCGAACGGCGCCGAACCGCTGGGCAGCCGTTTGGCCGAACCCGGACGTCATCATCGTCAAGAACACTAAGATAAGCGAGGTCGCTTTCATCAACCTTCATTCTAAACAAAAAAATGAGAAGTCCGTCACCGGACTTCTCTAGCGGGGGAATGCTCTTTCGAGCCATTCAGGGTGAAAACTTACGAAACCTTTTTTGTTGCGGCTGCGTTCAGCGGAAGATCGTCGGAATTACCGAAATCGAAGGATCGGAATCGCGGTTCGCCGCTTTCATATACGTACCATTTGCCCTTGCGGAAAACTGCGAAGTCGACGACACCATCACCGTCATAATCTCCGGGAGCCGCGACGTCATCATCGAATCCCATCACGAACGGTTCAACTTCGCCGGTCTCACTTGAGAGTACGTTCCACTTGCCGGACGAGTAGACGGCGAGATCAGCTTTGCCGTCGCCGGTGTAGTCCGCCGGGACGAGCGTGTCTTTCTTCGAGTCACCGAAGACTTCGGTGCGATACCTGTCGTCTGAAGACTGCAGGATCATCCAACGATTCTCGCGGGGGCGAAAAACGGCGATATCGACCTTGCCGTCGCCGTCGTAATCAGCCGGAACCGGGATATCACCGTCGACACCAAACGAAACTTTCTGCGAACCGGTCATCCACTCACCCGTCTTTGGTCGCCATACGGCGATCTCGGCTTTTCCGTCGCCGTCATAGTCGCCCGCTACGGGGATATCGCCGACTGCACCGAATTTCACTATCTGTGCTTTCGCATCACTGCTGCGTCGGATGAGCCAAGTTGCGTTCGACGGACGCCAAACAGCCGCGTCGATCGATCCGTCACCGTCGTAATCCGCGGGAACGATCTTATCGGTGGCCATTCCCCATTTGACGGCTACGAACGCACACCCATCGCTCGAATTCGTGTACCAGACGCCTTTGGCGGGATTGAACACCGAATATTCGCCGCTCTTTGCATTGCATTGACCGGCGACTGCGTCGCCGCCGCTCACAACGAGAGCGATTACCAGCAGGGCGATGATTCTTAGATTTTTGAGTGTGTTTCTCACAAACTTTTGGATACTTCTAGTTTTTGAGACAAAGAGGCGCCTACCCCTAGACGGCGACCCCGTCCGGTTTTTGCGTAACTATCTTCGCCTTATGCCCCTAGCAAACTGACAATGCATCGCGCCTTCCTGTAAAATCAGTCGTTCAATATGACCGCACGAATACTCAGTGGCCGCGAGATCGCGGATTCGATCAAGGAAGAGGTCCGCGACGAGGTCGCAAGACTTTATGACGAACACGGATTCCGGCCGGGCTTGACCGTCGTCCGCGTGGGAGAGGATCCCGCGTCGGCCGTATATGTGGGCAGCAAGGTGAAGACCTCGCACGAACTCGGCATCATCTCCGAGCACATTCACCTCGATGCCGATACGACACACGACGAACTGCTTCAGACCGTCAAGAAGCTGAACGCTCGCGATGACGTGGATGGAATCCTCGTCCAACTTCCGCTGCCGTCGCATATCGACGATGCCGCGATCCTCGAAGCGATCGATCCGGCGAAGGATGTTGATGGATTTCATCCTGTGAACGTTGGGCGGCTCCATCAGGGAGTCCGCTCGCTCGTGCCGTGCACGCCGGCCGGCGTGATCGAGATACTGAAACGATCGGATATCGATATTGCAGGTAAGCACGCGGTCGTACTCGGACGCAGCAACATCGTAGGCAAACCTATGGCCGCGCTTCTGCTGCGGGAGAATGCGACGGTTACGATCTGTCATTCGCGTACGGCCGATCTACCTTCGATCACTACGCAAGCCGATATTCTGGTCGCCGCGATCGGCCGAGCCGGATTTGTCCGCGCCGGACACATCCGCGAAGGAGCCACCGTAATAGACGTTGGGATCAACAACGTTTCGAACAAGGAATTTGCCGCAGAGCTATTTTCGGTGGAAGATCTTTCCAAGCGGCTTATAGCGATCGATAACCGCGGCTTTACTCTCGTCGGGGACGTGAATCCGAAGGAAGCAATTGAAAAAGCCGGCAGCTACACCCCCGTACCCGGCGGAGTTGGATTGTTGACAGTTGCGATGCTGATGAGGAATACGGTCGACGCGGCAAAGATGAGACGGAAGATTTAGCTACCGAGTAAACCGTGTGCAGGAGGTCATCTCTCTGTGGCTCTGTGATCTCTGTGGCAAGAACAAAAGGACATATGAAATTCGAAGAATACCAAGCAGAAGCGAGCCAGACGGCTCATTACCCCCGGCGGATGGAAAACCTCGAGTACCCGACTCTCGGCCTAGCAGGCGAGGCGGGCGAGGTGGCGAACATCGTCAAGAAGATCCAGCGAGATTCCGGCGGCGTGATCACCGACGAAACACGTGCAAAGCTCAAAGACGAGCTCGGCGATGTGCTTTGGTATATCTCAGCGTGTGCCGATGAACTCGGCCTCACGCTGACCGAGATCGCCGAGTACAACGTCAACAAGCTCGCCAAGCGCCACAACCGCGCAGCGTAATGCTGAAAGTTGGGCTGACGGGATCGATCGCGGTCGGGAAGTCGTTCGTTTGCGATGTATTTCGCGAACTCGGCTGCTATGTGCTTGATGCCGATCAGACTGCTCGCGACGTTGTCAAAAAGGGTACGCCGGGAATCGCTCAGATCGTGAGCGAGTTCGGCAAAGAGATCCTTACGGCCGAGGGTGAACTCGATCGGCCAAAGATGGCGTCCATCGTCTTTGCAGACGAGAAGATGCGGCTGCTGCTGAATTCCATCGTCCATCCGCTTGTTTTCGAATCCCAGAATGCCTGGCTCGCGGCCCGTGAAGCAGAAGATCCGAAAGCGATCGCGATCGTGGATGCGGCGTTGATGATCGAATCGGGCGGTTATCGGCGGTTCGAGAAGTTGATTGTGGTGTGGTGCGAACCTGAGATACAATTCGAGCGTCTAATAAAACGCGACGGATTGGGCGAGGCGGATGCGAGAAAGCGCATCGAATCGCAGATGCCGCAGGACGAGAAGAAACGGTTTGCCGATTTTCTGATCGATACCTCAGGCGACTTCGAATCGACCCGCGAACAGTGTAGATACGTTCACTCTAAACTTCTTGAATTTAACCGCTAGAGCATCTTATTTTATAGGATGTAACCGGAACGATGCGGAATTTAACGGCTCAAAGGATGGTGATCTCTTTGACCGCTTTGGCGGCGTTTCTCCTCGCGTCCTGCACACAGCTCAAACAGCCTCAGTCTGCCCCTTTTTTCGCGGAAACATCCGCTCCGCCTAAACAAGAACTGCGGTGGAGCAATGGAAAGTCGCCAAAGTCGCTCGATCCTGCGAAGGCCGCTTACGCTCCGGAAACCGACATTGCACGAGCACTCTACGAAGGGCTCACCGATCTGGATCCCCGAACTCTTGAGGCTGTTCCGGCCTCGGCGGAAAGGTGGGAGGCCTCGGAAGACAATCGGACGTGGAAGTTCTTTCTTCGCGAGGATGCAGTCTGGTCGAACGGCAAAAAGGTCACCGCCGAGGACTTCGTCCGATCGATCAAGCGTCTGGGTGAAGCTGGCACTGCGACGGCCCATCGCGAACTTCTACTGAACATACGCGGACTGAATGCTCAGCCAAAGGGTACGGATCCCAAGCCGAATCTGGACTCAATCGCAGCTAACACCGATACGACGCCGGCCAAGGCAGATGCATCGCCGACACTCACGCCAACCGCGACGCCTGCATCTCCCGAGCAGGGAGTGGTTGCGGAATCGGCGACGGTCCTGAGGATCGATCTCGTGCATCCTGATAAAGATCTTCCCAAACTTCTTGCACATCCGATCTTCCGGCCGGTTTTTGTGACTACCGACAAGGACGATCCAAAGGCCGCACCGATCACGAACGGCCCTTTCAAACTTACGAGTTTTAATGCTGAGAACGTGATCCTCGATCGATCCGAGAACTATTGGGCTCGCGACTCGGTAAAGCTCGAACGCGTTTCGTTCGTCGCGGCTGCGTCGCCGGAGAAGGCTCTCGAAGCATACAGGGAAGGGAAGCTCGACGCTGTAACTAACGCCGAATTTTCCCCCGCCGCGCTAAAGCTGCTCGAGCCTTTCGAGGACTTTAGAAGGACCGCGCATAACGCACTCAATATTTACGAGGTCAATACCACTCGGACGCCGTTCAACGATCGCCGGGTTCGGGAGGCGTTATCTCTTGCGATCGAGCGCGAAAAGATCACCGAGGGTGAACTCCAAGGAACAACGCGGCCAGCAGATGGCTTTCTGCCCGCCGGTACCCGTTCAGGACAGCGACTCTCGTCGGACGTTCGACGTGCTCAATCTCTTCTGGACGAGGCGGGACATCCCGAAGGCATCGGCTTCCCGGTCATTCAGCTCGTCATCAATCGCAACGACACCCAGCAGCGAATCGCGAAAGCGGTGGCCCAGATGTGGAAGGACAATCTTTCGATCGACACGAACATTATGGTTCGCGATCCTGCCGAAATAGAGGCGGCCAGGGCCTCGGGTGCCTTCGATCTGATCCGACGCGGTGTCGTCCTTCCGACGGCGGACGAAACGGTGAGCATGCTCTCGATATTCGGATCCAGCGTGAGCGTTCCAGGTGACTCGACCGTGATGCCGGAAACGGTATCGCCATTCCGCCGTGAAGACTATGACAGTGGACCTTCCGTTTCCGTCGATCCGGCTGCGCCCCTTGCGGCAGAGCAAGCACTCGTACTTACCGAAGAAGAGGCCCTCTATCAACTCCGGTCAATACCTCTTTACTTCCCGACCTCATATTCTCTTGTAAAGCCTTACGTAAAAGGGTTTGACCTCAACGCTCTCGACGCTCCGTCGCTCAAATCCGTTGAGATTGATTCGACATGGCGAACGCGATAGACCGGAATTAAATCGTAACTCGTTGCGACGAGTGCAGTTCGTCACATTCCGGGTGCACAGTACAAGTTTTCTGTTACAATTTCGGTGAAAACAGTTTCCGTTCCCCTCTTCCCGTTTCCGGGCGTTAATTTTTTTGGAGTTTTATACGATGAAAGGTCAAGTGATACGCCATTCGCTTTCGATCGCTGTTATCGTGTCGTTGGTTTGGATGATGACCGGATGCATGACGAGTGCTTCGTCGCAGTATTTCGGCACGACCACGGCACCGTCAGAGAACATGCTTCGGTATGTGTCCGGTGGCGAGCCGGAATCGCTAGATCCCGCGGTTTCAAACAGTCAGCCCGACGCTCGTATCTATATGTCGATGTACGACGCGTTGATCGAATACGAACCGAAGACGATGGACGCGATCCCCTCAGTAGCGAAGTCCTGGGAGATCGGCGAGGAAGGAACCGAGTATGTTTTTCATCTTCGCGACAACGCAAAATTCTCTAATGGTGCTCCTATCACCTCTCACGATTTTGTTTTCACGATGCGTCGCGGCTTTTCTCCTGAACTTGCGTCGCGTAACGCCAGCCTGGGTTACTACATAAAATATTCCGAGGCTTACAACGCCGGCAAAGTGTTCGTTAAGTGCGGCGACAAATTCTTGCTGAAAGGCGGCGGCCTTTCTGATGGAATTCCGCCCGCCGACATTCATGCGTTCCTCGATGCTCCCGAGCGTCTCACTATTGCAGGGGATGAGGCTGGACGTACGAAGGCTTTCGACGCCGACAAAAAGCTGAAGGATGCAGCCGCCGGATGCGAATTCGTTTCTGTTAAGGCCGAAGACATCGGCGTGCAGGCAGTCGACGACCACACGGTTCGGATCAAGCTTTATCAGCCCGCCCCCTATTTCATTGGCCTGCATGGCCATCAATTCTTCCGGATCGTATC
>JAQSDP010000442.1 GCA_029945985.1 bacterium
TCTCGCGGTAAATAATTCAGATCACACGGCAGTAAACTCACCGGCGTCGTTCGAGACCGAGCGGTCGATGGCTCTGCCAGACGCGGCTATGGTCGCGGTCGACAAGGAGCCGGTCTTGATCTCGACGCAGACCGCGATGAACGCGGATCTCCTCAAGCCAATGTCGGCAGGCCCGCTCGTTGACGCACCGTTGCTAAACGAGAACGCTGTCGCTTCAAACGGATTTTCACCGACGCCGTTCGATCGGATGATCGATACGCCGGACGTGCCTGAAGCAGTCCTAAAAGCTCGGCCCGTACTGATCTCAACTAACAACGATTTCTCAAGCGATCTGCTAAAGCCGATGAATGCGGCGATGAACCCGTTCGTCAAGGTCGATAAGGATGAGGTTCTTTCGGCGATACAGCAGACCAACAACTACTGCGATCCCAATTTCGTCGGCCCGCCGATCCGATTCTCGCAGACCGTCGAACTGAAACTTGACGATCTTCTGCGGCAATTGCATCAGCGTTTCGGTGTCAACTTTATCCTCGGCAAGGGGGTTGCCGATCTGCCGATGAATATCAAGGCCGGCAGCATTCCTTGGAACGTTTTGCTGAAATCGCAGCTCTTTGTTTCCGGTATCCGCGCCCGATGTATCGACGCAAACACCATCGAACTCGTCGAGAATTCTGTTATCGGCAGCCTTCAGGATGGCGCGGATGTCGAAACGCGATTCATAAAATTAAAGTTTTTACAGCGTACCACCGGCGGAACTGTTGACCTCGCAGGCAGAAGTCAGGGCGGCGGCGGCGGACAAGGCGGCGGCGGCAGCCAGGGTGCATGTGGCGGCAGCGGCGGTGGCCAGTCGGGCGGCAGCTCCGGCGGCAGCGGCGGCGGCGGCGGAAGCGGCGGCCAGCAAGGCGAAACTGCGGGATCGCAGGCTAGCAGCAAATTTGACAAGTTGATCATCGAGATCGAAAAGATTCTTGGACTTCGTTCAATGACCGAAAGTTTGGGCGGATCGGGCGGTCAAGGTTCCGGCGGTCAAGGCTCGGGGGTGGCGGGCGAAGCGCGACGAACCAATCGCTTCGTAACACAGATTCCGGGACGCAACATCCTTGCTATTCGCGCTACAGAAGAAGAATTCGCTCTTATCGATCAGATCATAGTTCGGGCCGACCGAGCGCCGTTCCAAGTAGTCATCAAGGGCCTCGTGTATTCGGCCAACCAGGATCGACTGCAGGATATCGGCGTGCAGACGACGATCACGGGCGGAACAGCGGATGGCCGTGTGAATGGCGGTATATTCGGCCATACGCCGGGCACCGGTACCCTTTTCGATTTTTCGGCAATGCTCGGCACTTTCGACTTCAATGTCCAGGTGAACGCGCTCCAGCAGAACGGCGTCATCTCGGTTAAATCTCGACCCTTCGCGACCGTTTTGGACGGGCTTTGCACCACATTGAACGTCGGCCGCGAACTCCCGATTATTATCGACAGCACGCTCGGCGGCCAGGGCGACATCGTCTTCGTTAACGCTGCAAATAATCTCGCAGTCACACCCTATGTCGTTGATGACGAGAACGGAAATCCGATGGCCGTCACGCTCGAGCTGAGATTGGATGCAAATGACATCGATTCGTCGGTAACGACTCGAGGCATTCCCGCGGTCAGCCGCCGGTCCGTCCAGACGCAGCTTCTGCTGGCTGAAAACAAGACGGCGATCCTCGGCGGATTTACCGTCGATCAAGACAGCCGCTCTGTATCCAAGACTCCGGGCCTGGGGGACATCCCGATCATTGGTGAGTTGTTCAAACGTCGGGTTCGCGACACGCGGGTCAATCGGCTATATTTTGCGATCTCTGTTTCGGTAATTCCTTTCGGTGAACCGATCCGCCCGGTGGATGTCCCCGGAGCAACGACCGATCCGCCGTCCATTACGCCCGAGCAGAAGAAGCGGGCAGATAATGCGGAGCCGAAGCAGGTCAAAGGGCCGTAGAAGATAAAAGAATGCTGGCGTGATGTTTTGCAAAAATACGCAATCTATTACGTCAGCAAGATATTTGGGTGACAAGGGTTTTTATGCAGTACGACGAGACTGATGATATTACTTACCCCTATACCGGAGACGATGAAGGGGCTTGGGAGCCGCGGGTAACCAACAGCGGTACCTATCGGATCGACGGCAACGCGTCGAACCCTAATGTTTCGCTCGCAGTCCAGGCTCCCGAGCGCAAGTATAGCGTCGAGTCTTCGTTGCAGTTCTCGCGGTTTCTTAATAAGGAATCCTCCGCACGCTATCAGGCGATCGTGCTTAATGCTACTTCGGGCGGTATCGACACTGCCCACTTCGAGGTCGGGCTAGTCCACGTGAAAAACGCGGACCATCGGAACGGTGTGGTCCACGCTCTCCGCGTATCCCCATTCCACGTAGATTTCATCTCGCTCGACGAAGCCTTCTTCGAGTACATGCACTCGCACATTTACAGCGGGCAGATGCAGCTGTCGGTGCTTGAGCATGAGCAGAAGAAGAAGTCTCAGAAGACTAAGAACTGGGGTGAGGGCGTATCGACTCTATCGATCGAGGAAGCTCAGACGGCTCAGGCCGTTTCGGAGGCGGATTTCCGGAACGAATCTGAAGAGTGGATCGACCTTACGAACGTCGAGGAGTATGAGCAGAACATCCGCAGGAACGAGGCGGAGCTGACGACGCAGGAGTTTATCAGATTGATTCTAATGGAGTTCCTACGATCGGGCTCGTCGGATATGCATATCGAGGCGGGACAGCCGCACGGGCGGATCCGCTTCCGGTACGACAGCGAGATGTTCGTACGCTGGGACAACATCCCCTTCATCAAATTACGCCAAATTTCGATGGGAATGGCCGAAATATCAGGGAAAGACGCCACCCAGATGAAGTTTAAGGACATTGACTCGACGGTCAAGGTCAGGGCTATGCGGGATGGGCGGGCGGTCGAGGTGGAGCTTCGATTCGTGTCGCAGCCGACGCTCTATTCGCCCTCTATCGTACTGCGGTCTCAGCTTAAACCGATACGCGATATTCACGCCGTGGGTTTTTTACCGCAACAGATAGAAGATCTGCGGGCGGCGTATTCGCAGAAGCGTGGGATATTGATCGTGACCGGCGCGACGGGCTCAGGCAAGACCAACACGCTCGAATCGATCTACGCGCAGCTTGAAGAAGCGGATGGATTTAAGATCATCGAGATCGGCGAGCCCATCGAGATCCGGTCGGCTCGGCGTACTCAGATGTCTCTGCGGCCCAACACGCCCTTCACCTGGTGGGATGCGTTTTACTCATGTCTCCGGGCCGATCCGGACATCATCGGGATCGGCGAGCTTCGCTCGGCGGAGCATGCATCGGTGGCTATAAATGCTGCATTAACAGGGCATTTGGTGCTTTCCACGTTCCATGCGGCGAACGTTGAAGACACGCTTTCCCGTATGTTTCAGCTCGGGCTGCCGCGTGAGAATCTGTCCACGGGGCTCAACCTGATCCTGGCGCAATCTTTGATCAAGAAGCTTTGCGAAAACTGCAAGGTTATTGACCCCAATCCGGCCGAGGACTACGGCGGAGTGCCTGTTTACAAGGCGGTCGGCTGTCCCCAGTGTTTCAACAAAGGCACCCGCGGGCGTACGGCGATGGCGGAATTGCTTTATTTTAACGATGAGGTCAAGACCTGGGTCGAGGACCGGTCGATGACGGCACGCGATGTCGTAAACCGTGCAATGGCAGAGGGTTACCTGCTTACGATGCGGAAGGTCGCATACGAAAAAGTGCTCGCGGGCATTACGAGCGAGCATGAGGTATCGGCGGTTTTGGGCCTGGTTGAGAGCAAGCGGCTGCATTCAAATGCTGCGTTTGCCGCTCGGGCGGCCGCGGGATCTCAGGCAGATCCGATGGCTCACCATGAACCGATCGAGGGCGAAATCGTCGATTAGCGGCCGGGCTGAGCAGGCTGAGATCGGCGAGTTTCGCCGAGCCGGCCGGAATGTGTTGCAACAGATATGTACGCGCTGCACCGCGCTTTCGCCGGCGAGAGATGCGAAATTGCACTTTGCATCGCTTTTGGAGAATTTTTACCGCGAATAGCGCTAATGAACGCGAATTAAATCAGAAATTTCTTATTCGCGATGATTCGCGATGATTCGCGGTAGAGGACCCGGTTTTATGAACGAACCTAGAACATTTCAGAACGCGGCGCCGCCGGCGGCGTCGGGGTATAGAGCGGGGTCGCCGGTGGTGACGGCGCCGGTGTCGGCGGAGCTGGATCCTCTGGATATGCGGCGGTCGGAGCAGGGGTTTAACTACGTCGGGATCGATTCGCTTGGCGTGACGATAAAAGGGTTTGTTCAGACGACGGATCTCGACCTTGCCGAGAAAGAACTTGAGCGGGCCGGCATCAGGGTCGTGTCTATCGCTCCTAAGGCATCGCTTCGAACCAAGAACAAAAAGCCGACGATGATCGAGTTCGCTTCCTTAGCTGAACAGTTCGGCGACCTGATGGACATTGGCGAACCGCCGACGCAGGTTTGCCGTCTGCTGTCGTTCTCGCAGACGAACAAATATCTTGCCGATGCCCTCACGAATGCGGGCGAACTGGTATTGAACGGCTGGACGCTCTCCGAGGCGTTTGCCGCACAGCGCGATAAGAATGGTGAGCCGCTTTTCCCGATCACGTTCATCTGCGCACTCCGCATTGGTGAAGAGGTGGGTACGGCGACCGATTACGAGACCGGCCAATCGACCTCGGCATTCCAGTTGACGCTCAGACGCTTTGCGGAGGCCCAGAAAAAGGCAGAGGCGATCCGCTCCAGCATTCGATCGGCGTTGATGTACCCTATCGCGGTGTTTGGTTTCTGCTTTATCGCAATGGGCATCGTTCTCTATTTTGTGATGCCGCGAATGGTCGACCTCTACACGTCGCTGCTCTCAGGCAAGGACCAGACGCTGCCGTTTCTGACGCGGGTAATGATCGGGGCTTCAGACTTTATGCTAAGTTGGTGGGGTCTCGCCGGGCTCGTCGCGTTCATCATTGCTGCTGTATGGTTTACAACGTGGGTCAAATCCGGCGAGGGTATGGACAAGCTGAAGGTGTGGTCGCTACGATGGCCGATATTCGGTTCCTTTTTTCGTCATTACTATGCGGCACAGACACTGCGGACGCTAGCGATGCTCTCGAGCGGAATCCCGTCCATGTCCGAACGCTTTACGATCGCGGCGGAGACCTCGACCAATCCGGAATATGCCGAGATGCTCTTGCACATTCGCAACCGGTTCATGGTCGATTCGACCGATCTTTCGAAGCTATTTATGCCGTTTCCGTTCCTGATGGGAAAGGAATTTAACGGCGTTCTGATGACGTTTGAAAAGACGGCTGATATGCAGGGCACGTTCCACAACTATGCAAGGGTGGTGGAAACGCGTGCTGAACGCGAGCTTGAGCGTGTGCTCTTTGTATTCCAGAACTTTGCGATCGTGCCGGTTGGGCTCTTTGTGGCCTTGGTACTGATCGCCCTCTACAGCCCGATGTTCAACCTCGCCGAAAAGCTCGGCGGAGGTTAGAGAGTTTAAACCGTTTGTGCAAATTTTGAAAAAAATTGGACTTATCGGCGAAAGTGGGATATAAGTACGGCTAAAGAATAGCCGGGTATCTTGAGTCTTTGGGGCAGTCTCATTTTGGGCTGGCCTGTGTATTTATTGGTTTTGTAATGACAAGAATTTCCCCCAAGCTAACCTCCCAGTCAGGCGTTTCGCTCGTCGAACTACTTGTCGTCTGTGTGGTCATTGCGATCGTCGCTAGCTTGGCGCTCTTCCGTGGTGAATCCGCAAACGGACAATTTCAACGACAGAACGCATCAAGAGAGCTTAAGACTTTGTTTGAAAGAGCAAGATTCGACAGCGTAAAGCGCCGAGCAGACCTCGCGGGTTCGCCTGCTGTACCTCCCGCATACGTGACGGTCGAGCTTGTGAGCGGCACGACCCAAGCCACCTTGTTTACCGACAACAATCAGGATGGCGACCTTGCCGATACGGTAGACGCCGTCACAACCTTTTTCCCCGCGGCTATTTCCGTAACCCCGCGCTCGGGCCTTTCTGTGCCTCTCACAATTTCCTTTAATCGCCGTGGCGAGCCGAGCGTGGCCGATGCGACAATGCTCGTTTGCAATGGAACTTGCGATTTCAATAATGACACTCCTGCGATCGCAGACATAGTATCCGTTTCCCCGACCGGCACGGTTGAAATCTTGCCTGGGGGCTCAACCATTGTTCCGTTTCCGACGCCGCCGGTGACCAGTATTGGTACCGGAACCGCGATCCGGTCCGAGGTATACGTGCCGTAGGTGTTAGATGCTGTATCGTAGTCAACAAAAAGGCTTTACCGTAATCGAGGTCATCGTCGCAGGACTGATCCTGATTGTCCTCAGCGTCGGAATAATGACCGCGTTCTCCACGGTTACTAATCTGAACCGCATCAACAACGTTCGGTCGCAGGCACTGACTGTCCTTCAAAGGGAAGTGGAAGCCTTCCGAAGTTTCCGATTTGTTCCCGGCACTACGGATAGCAGACTTTTCGCAGGAACTTATCCAAACTATAAAACTGGCGTGACGAGTGCCGATGGCATTCCGTTCAATATTTCGGTCGTAGTAGACAACGACCCGAACAACAGTGTCGGAGGCAACCTCGATTCGATCACTGATACGAATTGTAAGTTCAAGCAGATCACGATCACGGCTGTGCTGCAGAATCCTCAAGGAGGCGTACTATCGAATCTCCAGACGCAAGTTGTGATTCAGCGTGTACGGGCGAATTAGAATGAAACGCGGAGATCATACATTCTTGCTTACTGACCGCGGAGAGGCGGGTTTTTCTCTGATCGAGCTACTGCTGTGTCTAATATTGACTCTGATCCTGCTCGGCGCTGCCGTTATGGCCTTTTCCAATGCGCTAGCTGGGAGAAGCTATCAGGCGGCTCGAACCGACGCGATTGTTTCCGCCGAAGCAGCGATCAATATCATGTCGCGTGAGATCGGTAACTCGGGCTATGGGCTGTTGACCAACGGGTTGGTGGTCGGGGATTCGACCTCGAGCCGTATTCATATGCGGTCGAACGTGAGCAATAATGATTTTGCCACGGATGATCAGAACGAGGATGTAACTTTTTATTGTAACGTATGTTCGGCTAGCGGCGGATCGGTTGTCCGCTACGACGCCTACAACGGCGGTTCGACGTCCGGGATCATCAACAGCGTCAGTAACGTTCAGTTCCAATATTGGGACTATAACGAGATTACCCATTCTGTAACGGGTCCGTTCAACGTTCCAACTCTGAGTACGGGCCGGGTTACGATCACGCTTACAGTCGTACTTTCAAACGTTCACGGAGCACCAGCCGGCTCGACTTCGAATGTTGCGGTGAGGTCGGATGTAACGCTTCGAAACTCGCCCTACATGTTGAATCGATATTAGAGGATGCCGTGCGGTTTAAACACGACGTAGTAAGGGAGACTAGCATGAAAAGCAATAACGACGGAATGGATTCATTAAGGAGTAGTGAGAGCGGTGCCGCTTTGGTGATGGTTTTGGTCATCACGATTCTTTTGGGTACTGCAGCTATTTCTCTTTTGTCTGCCGCCGGAGCGAGTGCTCGAAATTCAACTGATGTAGTTTCAGAGACCAAGGCATATTATGCGGCCGAGAGCGGTATACAGGCGGCGGTCAACGCGTTGCGAAATAACGGTCCCTCGAACGGACCAGTAAACTACAAGCTGGCTGTTAACAACTTTACTAATGGCGGAAACCTCAGTGCTTATGGTCTGACCTATGTAACATGTGACGGGACGCAGCGCGTCACGGTAGATGGTTCATGTGAGAATTCGTACGCCGTAGTAGTCAAAGATCCTGACAACTCGCAGTCTGCTCTTGGGTTTGGGACCGCTGCTAGTTTCCGACCTGCTGACGTGACAGGCTCATTCGCCGCGAATCGAACGTTTGCCTCGGGTGTCGTACTTGGATTCACACCGGCAACCACTGCACTCGCGTTTGACGCCGGTAATCCTACCAGAACCACGAGTCTCGGTACATTCACTCTGACGGGAGTTGGAGCGATGGACACAGCGACCGATTTCCGGATCGATTATCGATTGGCTCTTCCGGGAACTCCCGGCTGGGTGATCATCGGGACGGTCTCAACAGCTGGAGCGGTGAACGTGCTTTCGTCTAAGTACGTGGTTTCCGGGAGCGAGATTGAGATCTGCGGTAACAATACAAGCTGCGGAACAGTATCCTCAGCGTCTCCTCTTTCGATCAGCGCTGTCGTTGCTCCGCGGGAGCCGAGCCGACTTTTAGTCACTTCGAAAGGCTTTGGCCCTAATAGGTCAAATAAGGTGCTTGAGGCTATCATACAAAAAACTCCTTTAGATGGCGCAAACTCGGTCTCACCGTTTTCTATGCTTGGACCTTGCGCAGAAGTCGGAAATCCCACTAACACTGCAGTTTTTGATGCAGGGACATCGAATACTACGACATACAGCGGGGCATCATCGGGTGGTGTAAATGCTCCGGCGTTTGCATTTAATGCACAATGTAACCTAACTACGGCAGAAGCCTATATCGCTCAATACCTGACGCCGAACGGCCAGAATCAGGCTCCGCAGGTGAGCCCGCCGCCTGAGTATTTCGATACGGGTCAACTTCCTGAATGGCAGCGGTCGCCGTTGCAGATGGAGTCCAAGATTCAGCTCTACCGCGCTCGGGCACAGTTTTTAGGTACATATTACAACCCTCACCCCGGGCCGAAGATAACAAATCCGGGATACGTCGCCGGACAAACAGGGCCGAACACGAACGTCACATTCTGCGAAGGTGATTGTACCGTTGACGGGGACCTGGGCGGCGGAATTCTCGTCGTCACCGGGAAGCTTGACTCGCTTGGCGGTTTTGGATTCCGGGGTCTAATTATTGTTACCGGACCGAACGGCTGGGAGCGGAAGGGCGGCGGGTGTGGCGAGATCACTGGCAACGTTGTCATATCGCCGTACACGTCATCGAACCTGTCAAGTAATGTCTTTACTCTTCCGCCCAAATATGAGATCACAGGCGGCGGTTGTTCAGGGGTGAGCTACGCCAACCTGGACGACTTGTTTGAGGGCGAAAATTCAGCACTGACGAACTTTATTCAGGGCGTAGCCGAAAAGTAAGAATCAGCGAACAGCGAGTAAAAAAGGCGGCTTAGGCCGCCTTTTTTGTTGAGAAAAAGTGTTAGGTGGGGTGAGAAAAAGTCTCAGGGTGCAAATGTTGTTTAACGTACTGCTTCAATAGAATCAATGACTTAGCGGTTTTTGAGTAGTGGCACGAGGGTTGTATTAGGAGGGGCATACCCGAACTGCGTTAGACGCTTGAAAGAAGGCAAGTTCACCCTTGTGCCTGGGAATCTACCGGCAAGCAATTTGGGATTTTCGGCCCTCGGGCTTTTACCCTTAGAAAGAAAAATTGGAGTTAACTATTATGAAAAACCAGAAAGGTTTCTCGCTCATCGAGCTTCTCGTCGTCGTGATCATTATCGCGATCATCGCTGCTATCGCTATTCCGTCGCTTCTTGCTTCGCGTCGTGCTGCCAATGAAGGTTCGGCGATATCGTCACTTCGTATCTATCACAGTGCTCAGGCTACGTGGTATGCGACAACCGGTCTGACAAATGCCTACACGGACTCGGCTGGCCTTGGAGCTGCTTTCTTGGTTGACGGTACTCTCGGCGTCGCTGCACCGACAAAGAGCGGCTACACCTTTACCGTTACGCAGGCTGGTACCGGGGCGACCGCTACGTATTGCGGGATGGCTCAACCTACAGTCCGAACCGGAACGACTGCCACGGGTACCCGTGAGTTTGGTATCGGTTCCGCGAACGGCGGTCAGATTGTTGTATTTGGCCCAACGGTCGCCGCAGCTTCGATCACCTGTGCTTCGGGTGCTCTCGGGGGCACCTCGTCGCTACTCTAGTTCGCAACCCAAGCTTGATCCTCGGCCTCCACAGTCGACGATCAATAGAACAAAGTGGGAGATGGTCGATTCCGTCTCCCACTTATTTAGAAAAGGTGAACCGACATGAGTCCACAGTCGGGTGCTTCACAAGTAGAGTTTTTAGTCGTACTGCTGATCTTTTCACTCGCAATGGCGATCAGTTGGCCTCACCTGATGCTCTCGGATATGACCGGAGCGGAAGCAAAGGCGATAGGCACGCTGAAACAGATCCACGCGGCCCAGGCAGATCATTTCGCCGGGCGAAGGATGTACGGGACCGAGCAGCAGTTGAAAGCGTTCGGCGCGCTCGACGCGGCTATACTAAGGCCGCCCGACCGGCCGACGACCACGGTGCTCGAGCCGCCGTTGACATACAGTATTGAAATTTCGGTCAGCGGAGCCAGAACGAAATGGTGTGCCGCAGCGATCCCTTCCTCGAACTTGGGCAGGACGATCGCAGTCGACGAGACCGGCACGATCCACAGGGATCGGACCTGCTACGGCGGGGTAGTTCAGTAAGCATCAAGTTTGACCGGCACCTCTTCGGAGGAATGGTCAATGGACCGGGTAAGAACGGTGTGGGAGTCGGTTTTGCCCGGTCCAATTTTTTGAAAGGATGAAGGATAAAGGATAAAGGATAAAGTAAGACGTTTTCTGAACTTTCCACTGTCCATTGTGAGTTATCCACTACGAAGTTTTCTACCGGCAGGACGTTTCAGGAATGGGTGAAACGTAATTGAAATGTCCTAATTCAGTAGAAAAGGGGCCGACCTCACACGGCGGCCCTATTTTTTGAAGGATAAAGGATAAAGGATAAAGGATAAAGGATAAAGGATAAAGGCGGACGAACGGGCTCCGCTCCGACATTATCCACCGGTTATCCTCTATCAGTTTGCCCGGTAATGCGGGCATTTCCCCCAGGGGAAGAAAGGGACGCGACCTGCCGGTTTAGCGTCCCTTTTTTTGCGCTTGGAACCCGGTCGCTACCGCTCGCGGTTCTGACGGCGGTATTTGTGGGTGATGGGGCGGCGGCGGCCGATGCCGATGGCGTTCTTTGAGATGATGAGCGTCGGGGGGAGCTGCTGGCGTTTGAATTCGTTGGCCGGGTGCTCGACCTTGTTGAGTATCCAATAGACGCGCTCGGGGTCGTGGCCGGCGGCGATGATCTCGGCGGGCGACGACTTGGATTCGAAGTAGAGTTGGAGGATCGGGTCCATTATCTCGTAGGGCGGGAGTGAGTCCTGGTCGAACTGGTTCGGCGCGAGCTCGGCGGAGGGGAGCTTGTCGATGATGCGTGTGGGGATGATCTCACCCGATTTGCGGACAGGAATATCCGCGTTCCGTTGGTTTATATATCGTGCGACCTGCCAGACCTCGGTCTTGAGTACGTCGCCGAGTACCGCGAGCCCGCCGTTCGTGTCGCCGTAGAGTGTGCAGTAGCCGACCGCCAGCTCGCTCTTGTTGCCCGTCGAAAGAAGCAGTCGTCCCTCGGAGTTGGAGATCGCCATGAGGATGACACCTCGTAATCTGCTCTGGATGTTCTCGGCAGCGAGCGATTCGCCCCCGCGTGTTGGGGTCTTGAGGTTGAGCTGATCGACGAGCGTCTCGAAGGCGTCGGAGATCGGCTCGATGCGACTGTCGCAGCCGAGATTGCGGATGAGCTCTTCGGAATCTTTTATGCTGCCCTCGCTCGAGTAAGGCGACGGCATCATCACGCACAGCAGATTCTCGGGCCCCATCGCCTCAGCCGCTAGGGCCGCGACAAGGGTTGAGTCGATGCCGCCTGAGAGGCCGAGCACTGCATGTTTGAATCCGTTCTTCGCGGCGTAATCGCGAATGCCGAGTACGAGGGCGTCATGGATGGCGGCCACCTCGCCGCCGGTGATGCCGCGGGAGTCGGGCTTGCGGCAGTCGAGCTCGACGGTCTCGACAAACTCCTCGAACGCCGCCGCCTGCAGGATGATGTCGCCCTCTTCATCGGCGATCAGGCTGGCGCCGTCGAAGACGATCCCGTCGTTGCCGCCGACGAGATTGACGAACACGATCGGGACCTTGTTGGCCTTCGCACGGTGCGCGACCATGTCGGCGCGGAGCTTGATCTTGCCCTTGTTGTAGGGCGATGCGTTGATGGATACGACAAGTTCGGCACCCATGTCGATTACCTCGTCGGCAGGATCTTTGTCATAGAGGCGGTCTTTCCAAAATGTCTTGTCGTTCCAGAAATCTTCACAGACGACCACGCCGACCTGCTTGCCGGCGATCTCATACAGATGGCGGTGAGCTCCGTTGTACGGCTCGAACCAGCGTGGATCGTCGAAGACGTCGTACTCCGGAAGGAGGGTCTTGTCGGCGAACCCGAGCAGTTCGCCGTCGCTGATCACCGCCGCCGAGTTATAGATCCGCCGGCCGTCGTTGTCGAAGTTTCTTCTTATGACGCCGACCACGGCAGCGATCCCTTTAGTAGCCGGCAATATCCTCTCGAGCGGGTCGAGCGCGTGGTCGATGATGTCAGGGTCCTGGAACCAGTCCTGCGAGGTGTAGCCGTGCGTCGTGATCTCGGGGAAGACGATCAGGTCGGAACCCTGGCTCTTTGCTTTCTCGATCGCCGCGATGATCTTGTCGACGTTGCCATCGATGTCGCCGTTGGTGGTGTTGATCTGGCCGATCGTTACCTTCATATGTACTGATTATATTGAACAGGTTTCGATTCTCGCAGGAAGGTTCACGCAAAGACGATAACGTCGCAAGAGATGAGTGGAATATTTCCCGGCGCTTCGGCGATAATAGGCCATATGAGGAAAAATCTGATACTTGCGGCAGGTTTGACGCTGTTGCTTTGCGGCGGCGCAATCGCTCAACGGGCGAAGACAGACCCTTTGAAGGTGGGTGAGACGGCTCCGGACTTTTCGCTCATAAGCGACGCGGGGAAGACTGTTGCGCTTTCGTCGATCAAAGGGCCGGTCGTGATCGTGTTCTATCGGGCGTACTGGTGACCGTACTGTGCTCGGCAGTTGGCCGAGTTACGTACGCTGAAGCAGGAAGGATTTACGATCGTCGCGATCAGTCCCGATCCGATCGAGCGGCTTAAGGAGACCAAGGCAAAGATCGCAGCCGATAAGAAAGGCGAGGTCCCGTTCGCGCTTTTGTCCGACCCGGGCAGCAAGACCGTGGACGCGTTCGGTGTGTACGATCCGACCTATGCCGGAAAAGACGAGGACGGCCTACCGCGTGCGGCGGTCTTCATCCTTGATAAAGATCGGAAGGTCGACTGGGCGAACGTGTCGACAGATTACAAGAAGCGGCCGACCCTGGAAGAGATCCGAGCCGAGATCGCGAAGCTGAAATCTTGAAAGCCGCGTTCAGTCCACCGTCTCGAGATCGGAATTGGCCGACCGTTGAAAACTTTGTCTGACTTGTCGAAACGCGAGCCGTGACATGGGCAATCCCAGGACTTTTCGGTCGTATTCCAATCGACAATACAGCCGAGGTGAGGGCAAACTGACGACATTCTGTGAACGCTTCCGGTTTCATCTCGATAGGCGGCAACCTTCGAGAGCCACTCGCGTATTATTGCCCCTTCGCCCAGCGGAATCTCTTCGGCGGAACTCACTCCTCCGCTGGGTAGAACTGTTTGAAGGCAAAAAGGAATGAGAACACGACCTCGTGCGCTCCCCCGTCGCAAAGAATACAGAAGGAACAGCTTGGGGGGATTCTAGGCTTTCGCGTCCGAGGGGAATTCGCTTCTCTTGACCATTGTCAGACGGTTGCCGCGTTTGTTGTACTTCACTTCATCCATGATGTTGTAGATGAAGAGCACGCCGCGTCCGCTGGCTTTGAAGAGGTTGGCGGGGTCGAGAGGGTCGGGGATGGAATTAACGTCAAAGCCTTCGCCTTCGTCTTCGATCGTGAAGCGGGCTTCTTTGCTGGAGACCTCAGCGTTTATGCGTACGAGCTTTTGCGCATCAAACTTGTTGCCGTGTTTGACAGCGTTAACGAAGGCTTCGTCGAGGGCGACAAAGAGGTTCGACTGCTCGGGTTTGATAACGCCGAGTTTTTCGACACGCTTCATCAGATATTCGAGCACGATGTGCATCAGGGAGATGGCGCTCGGAAGTTCGAATTGGATGTTTTCGTGAAGGTCTTGAACATTGTCGATCGTGTCGATATACCTGGTCTTGTAATCGAGAATGGTCGCCACAAGATCTTTTAGCTCATCCTCGTTGAACTCATCACGCCGGAAGTTTGCCGCACAGAGCTTAAACGCTTTGACGTGTTCACCGACGCCGGCGATGATGTGTTCGGGCAGGCAAACCGGTACGTGGCCGTTGGTCGGAGACGAATCCTCATGTGGCAGCACGTCTAGATCGGTTACGACGAGGTCGTAGCCTTCGATGTTGTCGATCGCAAGGGCACCCTCGCGCGTCTCGACAACCCTTACCGAATGGCCGGTGGCTACAAACACCTCTTCGAGGGCCGTAGCCATATCGTCGTGGTCGTCAATGATCAGGATTTCCCGCTGCATAATGCGCTAATAGCGCTTGTAGATAGGTACGCTGGCATACGATGCGTAGTTGCAACATAATAGCTTAAGTTTCCGGCCTTTACCATTCATGATCGAACGATTTCCAAGCGTGTTCACACGCGGGAGCCTGCAAGAATTCGCAATTAAGGATCGGCTGACGATCCGGGTTGCGGATGTCGCGTTCTATCTTGCTATACGCCTGATCGGTCCGACGCTGCGGATAGTAGCAGAAAATGAAGAGAAATATCGGGACATAGTAGATAGCGGAAGGCAGCCGATAATCGCTCTCTGGCACGACCGGATCTTCGCTGGCGTCTGGTATCTAAGAGATCGTGGACTTGCAGTACTGACATCGAAAAGTAAGGACGGTGAGTATATTGCACGGTTCCTGACGCGGTTCGGGTTCGGCGCGATCCGCGGGTCTTCGAGCCGCGGCGGGGTGCGAGGATTGGTCGAGATGATCCGGTTGATGCGTGAAGGCGTGCCGATGGCCTTCACCGTAGACGGCCCACGAGGCCCTCGATACGTGGCGAAAAGCGGTCCGGTAATGCTTGCGAAAAAGACCGGCAATCCGATACTGCCGTTCGTGATCGAGTGTTCTTCATATTGGACGGTAAGTAGTTGGGACAGGCTGCAGATCCCACGGCCGTTCGCTCGTGCGAGAGTGATCTATGGGGAGCCGATGTTCGTTCGCGGTGTCGGCGATGATGAAGC
>JAQSDP010000443.1 GCA_029945985.1 bacterium
ACGCCCGCAGAATCAGCCGCCGCCGGATTCTCGCCAACCGCACGCAGCCGCAATCCGAACGGGGTCTTATAGAGCACGTACCAGGAGATCGGCACGAGTACGAATGCAAGCACGGCGGTCCACGGCAGGTCGTTGCTCACATTTGGCAACAGGTAAGCTTTGTCGATTTGCTGGGTTGCGCCCGAAGCGTCGTAAAGTCGGCTGCTGATCACGGCGGGAAGCCCCAACATCAGCATACTGATAGCGAATCCGGTCACGACTTGGTCGGCCTCGAACTGTATCACTGCGATTGCGAATATAAGGGCGACTAACGCGCCGGCAGCCATCCCGGCGACGAAGCCAAGGTACGGGTTGCTCGTTTCGTACGTGATCACCGCGGCCGTGAATGCCCCGGCAAGCATCAATCCCTCAAGTGCAATGTTGATCACGCCGGCACGTTCGGAAAATAGTCCGCCGAGAGCGGCAAATATCAGCGGTGTAGCGAGTCTGATCGTCGAGAACAGGAGGATCAGCGCAAATGTAGGCGTTAAAAGTTCGCTCATCCTACCTCCTTGTATACCTCTGCAGCGACGCGACGAAAATGATAATGATCGCCTGTAACACCTCAACAAGATCTTTCGACACGAATCGCGTTTCAATATCGACGAAGATCTCGCCGCGCTTCAGAACGGCAAAGAAGATCGCGGCTATGAAAATTCCCAAAGGATGATTTCGCCCAAGCAACGCCACAGCGATGCCAAGATATCCCCAGCCGTCTGAGAAGCCGTCATAATATCGGTAGCGATACCCGAGCACCTCACCGATAGCGACCATTCCCGCAAGACCGCCCGAGATGGTCATCGCGATCACGATCTGCTTCTTCGGTGAGATCCCGCCGTATTCCGCCGCAGACGGGTTCTCGCCGACCGCTCGAAGTTCGTACCCCCACTTGGTTTTCCAAAGGAAGAAATACACGGCGAAGCACATCACAATGGCGAGCAGAAACGCGACGCTCAGCGGCACGAAATCCGGCATTCCCGGAATGTACTGGCTGATGCGCGGAATGTGCGCTCCTTCGCCGATCTGTGCCGTCTGCATGATCGGGTCGCCGGGGATCTTGTAGTAGTACTGCGTGAAATAGCTGACCAGCGCGACGGCAATGAAGTTGAGCATGATCGTGTTGATCACCTCATGCGAACCGAACTTCGCTTTTAGTATTCCGGGAATCGCTCCCCACAAAGCTCCGGTGATTATAGCGGTCGCAACGCACGCGATGATCAGCAGTACCGACGGCAGGCTCATCCACGACCAGTTCTCTTCCTTTCCAAAAATCGTAACGATCGCCCCGCCAAACTTGATGCCGACCCACGCTGTCATAAACGTCGCGACATAAAGCTGCCCTTCGGCACCGATGTTCAGCAAACCGCATCGGAACGCGACCGCTACCGCGAGTCCCGTAAAGATCAATGGCGTTGCGATGAACAGCGTATAGCCGATATCGTTCAGAGACCCGAACGAGTTGCCGATCATCTGGTAATAAGTGGCGAACGGATTATCGCCGATCGCCACGACTATTAGTCCGCCCACGATAAATGCAGCGATAACCGCCACAACGGGCCAGAGAATTTCACGAAAGATCTTCATCAACCGGTCCTCTTCGACCTCGGGTGCCGAAAATTTCTGGACTTATTACCTATTAGGAAGGAATGAATTGCCTAGCCAATATATCGACAAACCATTGAAAAGTCACGCTATCAGAGGAAATGGACGGGTGCCGGGCTGGATGGAAAACCATACTTGACAGTGCCGCACTCAAGTTATATTATCTTGTTGGACTAACTAATTAGTCCAACAAACGACTAAACTTCAGTAGTTTAGGAGGAATACGACAATGAACATGATTACATACGATCCATTTCGCGAGCTTCGTTCGCTTCAGGACGAGGTTAATCGCGTTTTTTCCAGCAACTTTAACCGTTCGGGCGAACCCGGCCTAGGCCGCGGAGCATGGAACCCGAGCGTGGACATTTTTGAGAATAAGGACCAGATCGTCCTTGAAGCCGAGCTTCCGGGGATTTCACCAGAGGACGTGAATATCTCGATAGAGAACAACGTTCTGACGATCCATGGTGAGCGGCGATTCGAGAAGAAGGACGAGGGTGACAATTTCCACCGGGTTGAGCGTAGCTATGGCTCGTTCACGCGTTCATTTACGCTGCCGCCGACCGTGTCGAGCGAAAATGTGATGGCGAATTTCGACAACGGCATACTTCGTCTAGAACTGGCTAAGCGAGAAGAGGCCAAACCTCGTCGGATCGAGATCAAGGCCAAGCCAGCCGAGCCGAAGACGATCGAGGCGAATGCAAAGACGCAGGCAGCCGGTTAACGGCACTATGGAAATTTAAATGTGGGTTGGCTGAGGCCGAACTCCGGCGTCGGGTCAACCCATAATTTTCGAGCCGGGGAAGTGGATTAGTTGTAGAATAGCGAGATACTGAGATGAGATTCGATAGATTCACGATACGCGGACAGGAAGCGGTCCAAGAAGCGATTACGCTCGCTGAGAAAGGCCAAAACCAGCAGGTCGAGCCCGAGCACATTCTTGCGATCATGCTCGAGCAGAAGGAAGGGGTGGTTAAGCCGATTCTTGGCAAGATCGGCGCGAATGCGGCACCGATCCTTGGCGAAGTGCAGGCGGCGATCGAAAAGTTCCCGAAGGTTTCTGGTGGGCAACAGTACTTCAGTTCGCGAACGAATACTTTGTTCCAGTCGGCACAGAAAGAGGCTGAGAAGATGGAGGACGATTACGTCTCGACTGAGCATCTACTCCTTTCTATTGCGGACGAAAAGGAAGGCGACGCGGGCCGTATTCTCCGAGGAAATGGGATAACGCGTGAAGACCTCGAGAAAGTCGTCACGGACATGCGCGGCGGGTCGAAGATCACAGATCAGAACGCGGAAGAGAATTTTCAAGCTCTCGAAAAATATGCACAAGATCTCACCGAGCTTGCGCGCAAAGGCAAGCTCGATCCGGTGATCGGCCGTGACGATGAGATCCGACGTACGATACAGATCCTATCGCGAAGAACAAAGAACAATCCGGTTTTGATCGGCGAGCCCGGTGTAGGTAAGACAGCGATCGTGGAGGGCCTTGCTCAGCGCATAGTTTCCGGCGACGTGCCCGAGACGCTCAAAAACAAAAAGCTTGTCTCCCTTGACCTTGGATCGATGCTTGCGGGCGCGAAATATCGCGGCGAGTTTGAAGATCGATTGAAGGCCGTCTTGAAAGAGATCGAAAAGGCCGAGGGCCAGATCATTCTCTTTATCGACGAGCTGCACACGCTTGTCGGAGCGGGTGCGAGTGAAGGTGCGATCGACGCTTCGAATATGTTGAAGCCGACGCTTGCGCGCGGAACGCTTAGAGCAGTCGGTGCGACGACACTCGCCGAATACCAGAAATACATTGAGAAGGACAAGGCGCTCGAACGCCGATTCCAGCAGGTCTACGTTGGCGAACCGACCGTCGAGGACACGATAGCGATCCTCCGCGGACTGAAAGAACGCTACGAAGTTCACCATGGAGTGCGCATCAAGGACGCGGCGATCGTGGCAGCGGCAACGCTCTCGAATCGTTATATCACCGACAGATTTTTACCTGACAAAGCCATCGACCTGATCGACGAAGCAGCATCGCGCATCCGCATCGAGATCGACTCGCTTCCGCAGGAGATCGATGTGCTTGAGCGAGAGATCCTGCAACTTGAGATCGAGCGTCAGGCGCTCGGGCGCGAGACGGACGAGAAGTCGAAGAACCGGCTCGAAGACATCGAACGTCGCATCGCCGATCTCAACGAAAAGTCGTCTGCGATGAAGGCCAAGTGGCAATCCGAAAAGGAAGAGATCGAAAAGATGCGTACGGGCAAGGAGAAGCTGGAAGAGGCAAAGCTCGAGCTCGAACGTGCCCGGCAGGGAGGTGATCTAGCCAAGGCCGCCGAGATCCAGTATGGACGGATCCCGGAACTCGAAAAGCAGCTGCAAACCGAACAAGATAGGCTCGAGAGTCTCCAGAAGGATGGCGTTTTCCTCAAGGAAGAGGTAGACGAAGAGGACGTGGCCGAGGTCGTTGCGAAATGGACCGGCGTGCCGGTCTCCAAGATGCTCGAGGGTGAGATGCAGAAGCTGATCCAGATGGAGGCGAATCTCAGCAAGCGGGTGATCGGGCAAAACGAAGCCCTCGAAGCGGTCGCGAACGCTGTCCGGCGGGCCCGTGCTGGCCTACAAGATCCGAACCGGCCGGTCGGCTCATTCATATTCCTAGGTCCGACGGGTGTCGGTAAAACCGAGACCGCACGGGCACTGGCGGAGTTCCTCTTCGACGACGAGCGTGCGATGGTGCGGCTCGACATGTCGGAGTATATGGAGAAGCACGCCGTCGCCAGAATGATCGGTGCTCCTCCGGGATATGTCGGTTACGAGGAAGGAGGACAGTTGACCGAGGCCGTTAGGCGTCGGCCGTACTCAGTAGTGCTTTTCGACGAGATCGAAAAAGCACATCCGGACGTCTTCAACGTTCTATTGCAGATCCTCGACGATGGCCGCCTGACCGATAGCAAAGGGCGTGTCGTGGACTTCAAGAACACGGTTTTGATAATGACCTCCAATCTCGGTTCGCGAGCTATCCAGGCGGCGAACGAAAATCCGCTGGCGGATCACGATGTGCGGGTCGAAGTGCTCCAGGTCTTGCGTGATCACTTCAAGCCTGAGTTCCTGAACCGCATCGACGACATCGTCGTGTTTTCGCAGCTCGGCAAGGAAGAGATCGCGACGATCATCGATGTTCAGCTCGAGAAGCTGCGGAAGATGCTCGACGACCGCGGGATCACGATCGTACTGGATGACGCGGCGAAAGACCTTCTCGTTATCGAGGGGTATGATCCGGTCTACGGCGCCCGCCCGCTCAAGCGTGCGATCCAGACGCTCGTGCAGAATCCGCTAGCGGTTAAACTCCTGCAAGGTGAGATCGCAAGCGGCCAGACCGTGAGGGTTTCGGCTGACGACGGCCAACTCGTTTTTTCTCCGGCTGAAGGTGCCGCGGAAGCTCGCGCATAGGCGAGGGCCCAAGTGTAAGGTTGCAAGGATACGCCCTTCGTAGGGTCGGGCTTCTGCATCAGCGTCTAAGGCGTTAGAATAGAAGTTTCGAATAATGATGATGAACGAGACCGACGAACTTTTAGAGGAATTATTGGGTGATGAGGAAGTGAAGATCCCATTTAGCGACAAACGGCGTTTCAACGCAGATGGTGAGAGAGTCGAGGAGGACGCGCCGGCTGATAAGGGTCCGGTGAAGTCAGCGGCGGAGATCGCTCTCGAAGCGAATCTCAAGGCCGAAACTGAGCGCCGCGAGGCGGCTGAGTCAAAACTCGTCGGCGTACAGGCGAAATTCGAGGAGGCGAAAGCCACACTCGAAAAGGAAACCGCTGATATGCGGGCGCGTCTGTTGAAAACCCTCGAAGATCGATCGAAGCAGGCACAGTTCAATTTTTTAACGACTCTTCTTCCGGTACTCGACAATCTCAATCTCGCGGTATCGGCGAGTGAAACGGATCCCTCGATAGAGAATCTTCGAAACGGAGTTGTCGGAACCGCTCGGTCGTTCGAGCAGGCTCTTATCAGCGTCGGCGTCGAACCGGTCCCGTCGATCGGGATGACCTTCGACCCCGAGTTACACGAAGCTATTGATATGGCTGAAACCGACGCGGATCAGGACGGTAAAGTGACGGCAGAATATTCACGCGGGTACAAGTTCGGCAATCAACTGCTCCGCCCGGCGAAAGTTCAGGTTGGCCGCGGACGTGCGCAGTCGGCGGGTGAATGATCGTGTACCGCTACAACCTGTTGAAAACAAAGCCCGGGTTATGCCCGGGCTTTTTAACCGGTGATGGATTTCGCCGCTGTTTAAATCTTGAATGATATTTTGCTCGAAATGGTAGAATGATGGTTGGCATAATATGCCAGCCTCGCGGCATCTTACTTTTCGGGCTTTCCACCAAAGGCAATATGGCAGACATCGACGCATACAAAGACAAATTCAGCGACAGCGGCCGGCGTGTTCTGGAAACCGCGCTCGACGAGACTAAGCGCAGGGACCAAAATTATGTCGCTATCGAACACATTCTCCACGCGGTAACGCGAGAGGAAGATGATCTATTCACATCCACCATGCGCGATCTCGCCGTAGATCCGCGTTCGGTCAAACTACTTATCGAAAAGCGGATGGAGGCGGGCCGGCAGCACACCGGCAAGGGCTTCCGGATCGCACCCGAAACGACAGAGCTCTTCAAGCGGGCGATGGACCGTGCCCGTTCCCAAGGACGCCGCGTGATCGACGCGAGCGATATTTTCTACGTGCTCTCGAACGATGAACGAAGCGTACTCAACGACGTTCTTCAGAACCTCGGCGTTCCGGCCGACGAAGTAGCTCAAACGGCGAGGACACGGATCCGTAAGCGCGAAAAAGAAGAAGAACGCTCGCGTCAAAAATACGAGCTACCGAGTTTCCTGCGCCACTTCGGCGTTTCGATGAACAAACTCGCTCGGCAGGACAAGATCCCGCCTACGATCGGTCGCGATCGAGAGATCCGGCAGATGATCGAGATCCTTTCGCACAAAGAACGCTCGAATTCGCCAATGCTTGTAGGTGAACCAGGAGTGGGTAAGACTGCGGTCGTCGAAGGACTGGCACGTCTGATCGAGCTCGAACCCGAGAAAGTTCCTGCACGCCTTCGCGACGCTCATATCGTCCAACTCCAGATGGGCGGTTTGGTCGCGGGAACGATGCTTCGGGGGATGTTCGAAGAGCGTATCAAGGGCATCATTGACGAAGTTAAAGAGAAAGATCACATCATCCTCTTTATCGACGAGGCTCACACGATAATCGGTGCCGGCTCGGCGATGGGAACATCGAGCGACGCTGGCAATATGTTCAAGTCGTCGTTGGCTCGCGGGGAACTCCGCATCATCGGTGCGACGACAATGACCGAGTACAAAGAGTACATCGGCGAAGACGAAGCACTCGCACGCCGGTTCCGGCTTGTGAAGGTCGAGGAACCGACGATCGACGAGACCCGCGAGATCCTAATGGGATTGAAGCCGCGGCTCGAGAAGAATTATTCAGTCACGATATCCGACGAAGCTATCAATACCGCTCTCGAGATGTCGCCGAAATACATTCGGAATTTACACCTGCCGGACAAGGCCATCGGTTGGCTCGACACGGCCTCCGTGAAGGTCGAGATCAACCAGCCTGAGAAGCTCGTCGTCGAGCCCGAACATATCATCGACGTCATCTCGCAGGAGTCGCGCATTCCGAAGGACATGATCTATCGCGATACTGGCGACCGGTTCTCCGCAATGGAACTGGATCTCGGCGGTCGTGTGATCGGCCAAAAAGATGCGGTGCGAGCCGTCGCCGAACGCCTTCGCTTGAATAAGGGCCCGCTCAAAGAGAATCATTACGCTCCGGATGGCGTCCTCCTGTTCCTTGGACCGACGGGTGTAGGTAAGACAGAGCTTGCGAAAGCCGTAGCGGAGTTTATGTTCGGCGACGAGAGCAAGATGATCCGCATCGATATGTCCGAGTATGGTGAAGGTACTGTCGGCATCGAAAAGCTGATCGGAATGCCTCGCGGCATCGTCGGCAGCGAACGCGGGGGCATTCTAACAGAACAGCTTCGCGACGATCCGTACACAGTCTTGCTGCTCGACGAGGTCGAAAAAGCGAATCCGTACCTGATGAACATATTCCTTCAGGCGTTCGACGAGGGCTGGATCACCGATGGCCGCGGCAAGAAAGTATATCTTTCCGATGCGATCGTGATCATGACGTCGAACTTAGGCTCGGACAATTTCAAGAAGTACGAAAAGCCGCTCGGGTTTGGGCAGAAATCGCTCGGCGATATGAAGCAGATCCGCGGCGACGTGATGAAAGCTGCAGAGACTCGCTTCTCACCGGAGTTCCGAAACCGTATCGACGAGATCGTCGTGTTCTCACCGCTTACGATGGACGAAGTTCGCGAGATCGCACGGCTCTACCTGGGCAAAGTTAAGCGAAACATGGAACGCCAGGGCAAATTCGTGGAGATCACGGAGGCTGCCGTCGACGCGTTGACCGAAAAGGGATTTTCGCCGGCATACGGCGCCCGATTCCTTAAACGGCACATCGATCAGAAAGTTAAACTTCCGATCACGAACCTTTGGAAGACGGCCGGCCGCTTCATCGTCGACGCAACCGATGGCGAGATCGTCGTTTCGCCGAACGATACATTCAGCCTGAACTAAACCTTAAACGCGGTTCACGCATCAAAGGCTTCGGTGCTAAAATCGCCGAAGCCTTTTCTTATGAACAAACTGACCCTCTCGCTCTTCGCTCTTCTAACCCTTGTATTTTCGACTCCTTGGACGGTTTATTCGCAAAATGCGGAGGCCATCATCAAGAAGGCGAGCGACTCGATAGGCGGCGAACGCTATCAGAAGGTTGCGACTCAGGTCGGCCGCGGAAGATTCAGCCTGTTGAAGGATGGCATCGTTGCATCGTCCCAAACGTTTGTCGATGTGATCGTGTATCCCGATAAGGAACGTACGGAGTTCAAGGGCAGCAAGACGAAGTTTGTACAGACAAATGTTGGCTCGAACGGTTGGGTTTACGACGGCGATCAGGAGTTAATAAAAGCCCAAAACGAAACCCAGATCGAGAATTTCCAACGCGGAATGCGCGTCAGTCTCGACACCCTGTTGAGAGGTAGTTGGCGCGGGAAAGGCGAGTTATCTTACGTCGGGAAACGTCCGGCCACGCTGGGCAAACGCAACGACGTGGTCCGGCTGAAATATGAGGACGGGTTAGTCGTCGAATTTGAGTTTGCCGATGACGGCACGCCGATGAAGGCAAGCTATAAACGAACTAACTCCGACGGCGAAGAAGTCACCGAAGAAGACCGTTACGCTCAATGGGTAGATGTGGCCGGCATTCGCACGCCCTACATCGTCGACCGCTTCACCAACGGCAAGCCGACGTCGCGTATCAACTATGAACTAGTCGAATTCAACCTCCGGGTGCCGGACTCGATCTTCGAAAAGCCGTCGAATCCAAAAGAACTAAAAAAAGACCTCAAACTATAAACACCCACACAGATCACTCGCCGAACCCCCCGTCAGGACATTCAAAAACTGCGAGCTTCCGACAACCGCGAGAATTTGATAAACCTTTTCGTTGCTTTCGTCCAATTACCGCGGCAGAACCGCGATCGTACCGACCTGATCGAAGCCTTGAAGATTTCCGAGATCGTCTCTTACAAAAAGTTCAACACGGAATACTCTGCCCGCAGCTTTCGGCTTAAAGCTCAGACTCGGGCGAACGGTTGCTCTCGGACCTGTCGGGCCGCTGCCTAGAACGAGGCTATCGGCAACAAACATCTTAGCTAGATTCGTGTCGAAAATGATCGCCGTTCCCGGCAGCACCGGGTCGCCGTAATTCCGACTATTCACGTTGTATTGCCTAAACGGTAAAGTTGTCCCGTTCTCTTCGAACTTGACCCACATCGCCGTAACTTCGTCATCGACGATCCGAAACTCAATTTCATCGAGCAAACGCCAGCGTTCTGGATGCACCCACGTAAGGTCGATCGAGAAGGGCTCGCCAACGTCCACAGTCAATTCGGTCGGAGCCATCGAGGCGATCCCAACCTGAATGTCGTCGTTAATGATCGTTCCGATCCCGAACGAATTTCGAAGGGTAGCGCCGACCGCGTTGCTAAGATTTAGTCGAAATGTTTCGTTTTGCTCGAATAGCTGTTCACCCAATACACTTATCGTTATGGGCACTACCAACGGCCCGCCCCGGACAAAAGTGATGGTTCCCGATCGCGACGTGTAATCGTTTCCGGCAAGGGCTGTAATGTTAGCGGTGGCGTAGCTGACAGATACGTTCGACTGTGTCGGCGCGAGGAGTTCGACACTGAAGGTGAATTGATTGATCCCGGAATTAAGTTCGGTTCTGCTAACACTATTGACTGCGATACCATTGCCCACCGTAACTGTGACGGTAGCCGCTCCAGAAAACGCCGTACCGTCAAACACTCTATATGTAAACGTGTCTTGCCCGACAAAATCACTTCGGGAAGTGTAGGTGGCGAAAAGTCCGCTGATCGTTACTTCGCCATTCGCGGGTGCGGAAACTAGGCTCGCTGTCACTGCATCGCCATCGATATCTGTCGCAAATAACTGTATCTGCGTAGCAGTTTTGGTTATTGCCGACGCCGTCCGCGCTGTCGCTACCGGAATGTCGTTCACAGGCGAGACGTCGATCGGGATCGTCTGGATCTCCGAGAAGAATTGGCCGTCGTTTACGCGAAATGTGAACGAATCGGTTCCATGGTAGTTCGCGTGGGGCGTGTAAATAAGGTCGGGAGCAACGCCCGAAAGCGTTCCGTTGGACGGCTGCGAGGTCAACTGAAAATTGAGAACGGGGCTGTCGGGATCGTTACCCGTCAGGCGAAAAGCCTTTGATCCGTCTTCACCCACACTTACTCTCTGGAAATCCGCCTTCGGCGGTACGGCGCCGACGTAGACATTGGTGACCACACACTCCTGAATTCCTCCTATTCGCAGTTGGCCAGCGGAGCACCCTGGCGAATAAAGAGCAACATATCCGGCCGGCACGTTAACCTCACGAACGGAACTATTTGCAACGGTGAGCTTCACTCCGGTTACCACGCCGCTGCTCGATCCGGGAACAGTAAGAAATGGGGTATCTTCACCTGATCTGAATACGCCAAGCGTAAAACTACTCTCGGATATTCGAGAGTCGCTGTTTGGCTGAACCAGCCGCTTTGTAATGCGATATGCAGCGTTGGAATCGCTACCATCGTCGGCGTCGAGATAATAGATCTTGATCTCACAGTTCATCAGGCGGTCGGCTCCCGCTCCAATGAACTTGCACTCTTCGCTCAGAGTCGGCAGATAGCCATCAAATTCGGGAGCGCCCGATACTTCTATCGATATTTCCCGACCTGGAACATCTGTGATCGCGAGGTTTGATCCTACCTCCGAGCTGAGAAATGAATCCAGCAACTGACCGCCAGCCAAGACCCGAACCCGGAAATTAGCGGTCGTCGGCATCGGGCCGCCGCGTGGATCGAATGATTCTATCGACGTTACTACTCGAAGAACCATGTTTGCCCGCTGCTCGCGGAAACGGATCGAATAGTTCGTGATAAGACACTCACGGAATCTCCTGGTGGAAAATGCTGAGCAGTCAGGCGAGTACAAGGGAAAGTAGTTCGAAAAGTTCTCGCGTTCGACGGGTTCGAACCGGCCTGAGCTCGGAAGGCCAAAGAAGACGCCGCTTTCGGAACCATCGAATGAGGCTAACGGGTCGCTACCAGTGAAGGCAGGATCGACGATATTCATTCTGAACTCGCTCTCATCGGCGGTTTCATTTGGGAGGCCTCCGTTGACGATCTCTTTTGAAACTTTGAGGATCTTTTCGGCTGGTTCGTCTAGGATGTCGTCGACATAGTAGACCTTCACTTCACAATACTTTTTCCTGCGGGCAGCAACATTCACAAACGGGAGGTTCGTGTCAGAACACGTGACAACAGGGAGATAGTCTAGAAACCCCGGATTCTCAACTTCGATAGAAATGCTAACCTTTCGAGCGAATTGTCGAAGGCCGACATTAAAGCCATTTGCGTTTGCTCGCACCACTGCGAGCCTGTTATTACCACTGATCAAGTTGATCGGAAAATCTTCCGGGACCGGTGGACGAGCGGCCGACGGGGAATATCGTTCGATCGTCGTCTTCAGGTTTATGATCGCGTCAGGCGAGGTGTCGATTACCCGGTTAAGAAACGAATGGGTCACGGTGCATACTGAAAATCGGCCTGAGATCTCGTTTGGCGTACAGCCTTCATACGACGGAAGGTAAGCGGGAAATGTCGAATTTTGCAGGGATGCAACTTCGAAAAAGACGCCAGTTGAGATGCCGATGTTGACGCCTTCCTGTGAACCTTGAAATTGAGCTTCGAATACACCACCTGGCCGAAATAGTCTGATCGTGAAAGCTTCGGGCGTCGGAGGATTTCGGCTGTCCGAATCGGTATTGTCGATCTGGCTGACGACCTTGAGAACCGTTTGATCTACGCTTCGATCGGAAAAAGACAGGAAAAACATCGTTACGCGGCACTCTTTTATTTGCCCACGGCCAACTAGGACCGACCCGTCGGGATTGCAGTCGCCTTCAAAAACGGGAACGTAGCCCTCATGGGTCTGTGTCAATTGAACAAAGAAGGGTTCGCTGTCGCCACCGTCGATCGGCACGACCGTACCGTCGCTTTTTCCAAAGAAGATGAACCTCGGCGGGCTGCCTGCTTGTGCGACCCCGAAATGAAAGTCTGCTGGCTGCTTTGGCGATCCAGAATTGCCGGAGTTGTCAACGAAGACTTCAACCTTAAGCCCGGCGTCATTAGGTGATTGAGCTATTATTTCAACGCCGGAAAGGCACAATAAAAGCAGGCAGACAAACATCGGCAAGCCCTGTATACGTCCCTGCTTCAGTAAGTTTTTCGTTTCAATAGCGTTTCTCATATTGCTCCAATCCTGGCCTATTTTCTCTATCAACCCGTGCCCATCTCATCGCTGTCGTCCGATCTTTTCCATCCGCACAGCGAACTTCGACAAATCAACAAATGTCCGGACAGTGTTTCTAAGGAATGGATTCCTCCTACCTTTATTGATTTGAAGATCTCGCCAGTACGAAGTCCGCTAAAATTTACGGCGGCATCAAGCGTGAGCAGGTCGACCTCAATTCCACATTCCGAACACAAACCTCGCTCCACTTCGCCCGAACTACTCCGGAACACCACTTTTTCATGGGTTTCGGTCGTAATTAGAAATTTCTTCGCTTTAGTTGCCATTTCAATTACAATCGGCTCATCGATAAACCCGGTTGCCCAATAGACAAGATCGCTTCCACCTTGCGAGCCGCGTGAAGCTTTGTCAGTTGATTACTCGGGTATAAATGGAAGGGGTTCGGCGCGTCTTGAACTTTTTCTCCATTATTTCTCCCGACCGCCCCATGAAGGAACGCTATGGATAATGGAAACAACGACTTACGAGAATTCGGAAAATTTCGGCTTGACACAACAAAGCGCGTTCTTTGGTTCGAAGAAATCCCTGTTGATCTGCAGCCGAAGGAGTTTGACGTTCTTTCTGTCCTTACTGAGAACGCCGGCGAGGTCGTTACAAAACGCGAATTGATGGATCGGGTTTGGCCCGAATCGTTCGTCGAAGAAAGTAATCTACCGCGGCACGTCTATCGACTTCGTAAGATCTTTGATAGATGTGGCGAGAGCGAAGAGCTGATTTAAAACGGTTCCGCGCCGCGGATACCGTTTCGTAGGTCAAATCCTCGGGAACCGTCAAGCTGACGTAATTATCGAGCGACATTCTCTGACCCGAACCCTCGTCGAAGAAATTCACTCCAGCGATATCCCAGTCGACGCTGACTCTCCGGTAAAGGCGCCGGGAGTCACGCGTGTCCGGTATCGCCCTCTTATTGCGGCTCTCCTTTCGTTAACAGTTATTTCTATTGTAGCCTCTGCCGCATATCGCTACGGCTTTGCTCCGGTAGAATCCTCCGGCATCAAATCGATCGCAGTTTTGCCATTTCGACCGCTCAAACGGACCGAAGAAAACAAATATCGCGGAGTAGCGCTAGCCGACCTCATCATTATGCGGCTGAGTAACATTCAGGAATTGAGTGTCAGGCCGACGAGCAGCGTCCTTGATTTTGAAGACGGCAACTTCGAAATGGAGCGGATGAAGCGAAAACTGCAAGTTGATGCGGTCATCGAAGGAACGATCGTCGAATTTGCCAACGAGGTGCGTGTTACCGCCCGCCTCGTCAGGCTTTCGGATAGCTCGACGATCTGGTCGCAGCAATTCTCACAGTCCCGAGATAACGAGGCTGATCTGCAGCACGAGATCGCACTTTCCGTCGCGGACGCCTTGGCGATCAACCTTTCAGGTGACGAACGTCATTCATTGACCAAGCGATACACAGAAAGCGGAGACGCAATGAGGCTGTATCAAAGAGGGCGTTATCACTGGAACAAGCGAAGCAAAGAAGGGATCGTCGAAGCGCAGAGGCTATTCAGGAACGCTGTAGACATGGACCGGAATTTCGCAGCTGCCTATGTGGGAATTGCGGACACGCTGATCTTCGGTTTCGAGATTGACGAAGCCGCCGCGGCCGTCGACCGAGCACTGAATCTCGACCCTAACCTCTCGGAAGCGTACGCAACGCGCGGCTTTATCCATATGTTCCACGGCTGGGATTGGGCTCGTGCAGAAAGCGATCTCAAGCGAGCGATAGAGATAAATCCAGGTTACGCGACGGCTCATCAGTGGTACGCCAGCTTGCTTATGATTCGCGGCCGGCACGAGGACGCCAAGGCAAAGCTTAAAGATGCCCTGGCAATAAACCCCATGTCATACAACCTACTTTCCGATCTTGCCCAAGCGCACTACTATGCCGGCGACTACGCAAGGGCCGCTGAATATGGCTCTCGTGCACTCGAACTATACCCTGATTTCTTGCCTGCTCACGGCATTCTCAGCGATGTTTACTTTCAGATGGGCGAGAACGACAAGGCGATCAATGAAAAAGTTCTTCAACTCGGCCTTCTGTCCGTGGAGCCGAATCAAACTAAAGAACAATCGTCTGCCGCAATGCGTGCGGCAGACGAGCATCTTGCCATCTATCGCAGGGTCGGCATCGAAGGCTACTGGAAACTGATCGCCCGAGAACCGGAGGCTTCCAGCAAGAACGCGAACAAATTCATCAGTTCTGCAAGAGCCTACTTGAACATAGGTGAGCCCGAAAAGGCTCTCGACCTGCTTGAAAAGGCTGTCAGCGAAAGGGCGTTCCTCGCGCCTTTCATAAGCGCCGACCCCGTTTGGAACAGCATGCGGTCAGACGCACGATTCAAGAACATTCTCGGCAGGATGAATCTCTAATTGAAAAAGGGCGGCACAAGATCCGCCCCATTCTTATTTTCGATCTAAATAGACCTACACAAACGCAAAATCATACTGCGCCTGGTGGATGTGCGGAT
>JAQSDP010000444.1 GCA_029945985.1 bacterium
TGAACTGGTCCTCAATACCGATCGGCACCTGCATGGCGACAGCGTTTGCACCAAGCCTGACAAGGATCGATTCGAAAGAACGATCGAATGAAGCACCCGCACGATCCAGCTTATTGATAAAGCAAATACGCGGAACGCCGTACTTATCAGCCTGACGCCAAACCGTCTCCGACTGCGGCTCGACGCCCGCGACGCCATCAAAAACGCAAACGGCACCGTCCAAAACTCGAAGAGACCGCTCAACTTCCATCGTGAAGTCAACGTGTCCCGGTGTATCGATAATATTGATGCGGTGCTCGACGTTATTACGCGTCCAGAAACAGGTAGTTGCGGCGGATGTAATCGTAATTCCGCGCTCTTGCTCCTGTTCCATCCAGTCCATCGTCGCAGTTCCTTCGTGAACTTCGCCGATCTTGTGCGAAACACCCGTGTAGAACAAAATGCGCTCAGTCGCCGTGGTTTTACCCGCGTCGATATGGGCCATGATGCCGATATTTCTAAACTTGTCTAAGCTAATGTTAGCCATTTACTTCTTTCTCTTGCACAAGCCCGCGCGTTAGCAAGGGCGATATGCTCAACGTTGCGTGTATCGCCCGTGCTCACGCGTGGGCCTGTGCATAAAACCTAGAACCTGTAATGCGCGAACGCTTTGTTCGCTTCAGCCATGCGATGAACGTCGTCTTTCTTCTTGACTGCTCCGCCGCGGCCCGAGGTTGAATCGAGAAGCTCGCCTACGAGCCGATCCACCATCGTCTTCTCGCTTCGGTTGCGTGCGTTCCCGACGATCCACCGGATCGCGAGTGCGTTGCGACGGTCGCGGCTCACTTCAAGCGGCACCTGATAGGTCGCACCACCGATACGACGCGATTTAACTTCCAGCGTCGGAGCTACGTTATCAACAGCCTTCTTAAAGGCCTTGAGCGGCTCTTCACCGGTCTTTTCCTCGATCTTCGTCATCGCGCTGTAAAAGATCGCCTCCGCCACCGATTTCTTGCCTTCCCACATCATTCCGTTGATGAACTTCGTCACCAATTGGCTGTTGAAGATCGGATCCGGAAGGATTTCTCTGCGTTCTGCTACTCTTCGTCGTGCCATACTTTAATTACTTCGCGCCTTTAGGTCGCTTCGCACCGTACTTCGAACGGGCCTGATTTCGGTTCGCGACGCCCGAAGCATCGAGCGTTCCGCGGATAACGTGATAACGCACACCCGGAAGATCCTTTACACGGCCGCCGCGGATAAGCACGATCGAGTGCTCCTGCAGGTTGTGGCCGATACCCGGTATATAAGTAGTAACTTCGATCTGGTTGGTCAGGCGTACACGTGCGACCTTACGAAGTGCCGAGTTCGGCTTCTTCGGCGTCGATGTGTAAACACGCGTGCAAACACCACGCTTCTGCGGGTTAGCCTGCAGCGCCGGGCTGGCCGTTTTGTATTTGACTCTCTCGCGGCCCTTGCGAACCAATTGATTAATAGTCGGCATATCTTCTATTGCATTAGCCCGCGCGTTAGCAAGGGCGATACTAGCAACTTGAATGTTTCGCCCTCGCTAACGCGCAGGCTTGTTCATTCGGATCATTTCAAAAGGCAAAACTAACGTCTCACCTGACTCTTTCCGGAAAATTTCCGGCAGTTAGCTCAAGCAGCACTTAGCTGTTGATTTAGTTAAATTTGATCGATATCCGAAAGCTAAACTTTGCTGTAGCGTGGCAATTAATAGATGTGACTCGTATAAGCCAAGGACGTTGGTTCGCCCGCTTTACGCTACAATTCCTGTTAAAGCTTTCAAAAATCCGCGTGTCAGCCACCCAGCAGCCGCACTAAACCCAGACTGTTCAAAGTCCGAAACTCTAGATATTATGATTTTGCCGAATTAGTGTCAAGGGCAGGGAGCTCTCTTAACAAATTGGGGATAAATTAAAGATCGGCAACGGTTTTATGAAGCCTCTAGGGCGGGGAATCAGTTAGGTCAACAGCGGATAGATAGCGAATTGCCAAGTTACGCACCCCTAGGGTGCGGCGACCCTTATCGATTGCTTTGTCCTGACAACCACATCGGGGCGGTTAACTTTGATCGTGATCTGGCGGTCGCTCGCATTGCCGCCCGCATCTACGTAAAACCCGATCAAATACTGCTTGCGCAGTTCATCGGCTATGTTGAGGAAGGCTGCCTCAAAGCCCTTCTCATCTGGAAATAATAATCGCCCTCCCGAAGTCCTTGCGATCCGATCTAAATGATCGAACGGCGGATATTTAACCAGATCCGCGACTGATACCGATTTCATTTTTTTCAGTTCTTCGGCTCCCTTAGTATCCCCCGATAAAAAAACCAAGCTGTCGATCGAGTGACTTTGATAGATGATCGGATAGATCATCACATCCGAGACGGATAACTCTTTCAAAAGCTCTTGGCTTGATTTCTGGTTGATCTCACCGGCATCTGTCAGCAGGATAATAGCCTTTCTGCCTTTTGCATCTTTGAAATGTTCCCTAAGAACAAATACAATGCTTTCGTTCATCAACCCGCGACCTCCGGAATAGCTATCGTGTGAACCTATTGCGTATTTGACCTTCTTTCTATTGCTGGTAAGTCCTTCGATCAACCTTACGCGGTCATCGAACCTTACAACCATTCCCTGATCTGCTTCTGAAAAAGTATCCACGAACTTTCTCGCAGCATTACCCATCCTTAAGCGGATCTTACTCGTACTTCCACTCGAATCGATCAGGATCGCGTATTTGACTGGTTCTTCCGAATCTGCAAAAAAGTCGATGTCCAGTTTTCCGCCACCTGCAAATACCGAAATATCTTCCTTCCTGATACCGGACACTCGTAGGCCCGCACTATCGCTAATGATCAGCGGAACGTTGATCAGTGTTGTCTCAACCTTAATCGTTTTTTCGGAATCTTTGTTCGGATCAGAATCTTGTTGAGCTGCAATACTGTAGGACGGAAATAAAACGAGGGCGCCGGTCAAAATACTCTTTAACGCCAAATATTTCATCTGCAGTCTCTCTCCCGAAGTCCGCCTAGTATTGGCTCAGAGGCGGTTGGACTTTGAACCTCGCGGCCCTCTCGAGCCTGATCGCATTGAGATACTGAATGGGAGACAACCCCGTTTGCTCCTTGAACAGTTTCTGAAAATGGGACTCCGACAGATTCAGGACGGCCGCCATTTCTGCCACGGTCCAAGATAGAGATAGTCGTTCCGGTATAGTTCTGGTAAGGCTGAAGATCCTTCCGTCCATTGAGAATGCCCCTCCACGCGGCTAGTCAGAAGAAGAAGAAAAGTTTCCAAAGCATACACGAACTTCTGATCCGGTTCAAGATTTTGAATTGGTGTTCCGTTTAACTACCGTACTGCGACTCTACTCCCTCCTCTCCATCAAAAATCTCGGAGGCTGGGCTCGGGTTTGCCAGACATAACGGCGCCAGTGGACGTATTCGTCGAGTTCCTCCTCGGTCCAATATTCTGAGCCGGGCCACCAGAGGGCTCGGGCGACGCCGTAGCGTTGGGCGTTGGGATATTCGGGGCGGTCGTAGGGCTTGCCCGCGAGGAGCCAATCGCGGAGGTCCCTGTAATAGTCGTCTGAGAGGACCTTCAGCATCGGATCGACGCCAACTTCGTCCGGCCTGTATCGACGCGGGCCGCAGATGTCGCAGTCGTCGGGACAATCGACATGGCCTTCGATGCTTCCGCTGATATTCTGCTTGCGGTTCGCCGACCTGCCGCTGCACAGAGAACATCCATAACAGCCCTCGACAATGCATTTCTCGAGCATATAATAAGGCCGGTAAGTCGCCTGCGGCTGTTCAGGTGCAGGCAGCGGCGGAGCAGAGATCGCCATTTGCAGCCTTCGCTGGACAGTCGAGCGGGACATATCCATCGTCGCGGCGATCGTTCGGATCGACATTCCCGCGTCCGACATCTCTTTTAGCTTTCGGACCAGCTTCCATTCCCATTCGTCGTTGTCGTTCGCCCGCACCGCCATTTCGTTCGCATAGTCGCGATGCGTAAACGATGGAAAGTTGCCATTCACGGCAGAGATCTCGAAATAGGGCACGTGAGCCTCGCCGTACGAGAGGTCCTCGAGGCCGGGCTTCAAGTGCTTGATATATCGCTCGTTCGAGCGTGAACCGGACCGGCCGATGGCGAAAACGTTGTCGGCAAAGCTCGTGACAACCGACGAACAAGGAATGTCCGACGCGATGATCCCGCGATACCGCACCGCCCGCGGGCCACTCATTAATAGCAGTATCGACAACCCGAACCGATCGCGGATCTTCCGAAGCTCGCGCATCACCACCGTCGTCTCACGCGGCACCGAATACCGCTGCATAAACGCAAGATTGTCGATGATCAGCACCTTCGCTCCGGTCTGTTTAACCAATCCCGCCAGCTTCGCCACCGGCAGATGGACGCTATTTTTCAGGTTCGGACGCAGCAACTCGGCCGGAAACTCGTAAACCGTCCGCATTCCCTCCTCGTCAGGCTCGCTCGAATATCGCCGTGCGAATTGCTCGCCTGTGCGAGCCAAGTCGAGATAAACCACCGTCTGAGCTGGGGACGTGTTCTCCATCGGCCCGATCGATGTTCCGCGAGCGATCGCATCGGCTAATCTGAACCGCCAAAATGCTCTTCCCCACCGACGATTCGCCATACATCACGGCGATCTCGCTCTCAAACCAAAGATCGCCGAACAGCATCTTCGGATGCTCAGCCGGAAGATCCTTAAACCACTCACCCGCCGACCTGATCTCAAACAGATCGTCGTCCAATATCTCTTCTGGTGATTCCCTGAATTCCATTGACCGTTCGTACGCTTTTGTATACTATAGCACGGTGTTGCACCAGTGCAACATTCATTTATGGTCCGCTTCTCTCTTTTTCTTCGTTCGTGTCTTTCGTTGATAGCTTTCTCCGGCTGCAGTTCGTTCTCGCTCCGATTTCTTCATGAAACACACGAAAAGGATCAAGAAGCCGAGGCCATGCGCGCGCCGTGGGACAGGGACGCGGGACACTTGGAACAAGGCACGACTCCAAGTTGCAGAAATCCCGCTTACCGCTAAGATAGTGTTTAGGTCTTTAGTTCATAGATTCCAACGATTTACGATGCTCGGTGAGAGTATAGGACGAGGTGCAATGCGGATCATCAACGCGATGGTTCGTGGGCTCGCGTCTGCAGGTGTGCACCCGAACTTACTCACCGCGATCGGCGTAACGATAAATGTCGGTTGCGGCGTGCTCTTCGGAATCGGCGCATTCTTTTGGGCCGGGATCGTTCTGATAGTTGCCAACGTATTCGACATGCTCGATGGCAACGTCGCCCGCCAAACCGGCAACGTCACAAAATTCGGCAGCTTTCTAGATTCGTCGCTCGACCGCCTCTCTGACATGGTCGTATTCGTTGGAATTATGGCGTTTTACGCCGGGAACCGGCCGCAGCATTCGATCCTGAACGTCGTGCTCGCCGGCGTCGCACTAATGGCCGCCGTGATGGTCAGCTACACCACGGCTCGCAGCGAAGGCCTAGGCGTCAAGGCCAACGTCGGCTTCCTGCAGCGGCCCGAACGTGTCGTTCTATTGATAATCGGAGCCCTTTCCACGTGGGACTGGAATTCCGACAGCTTCTGGTTCAACCGTATGCCGCAGGTCTTGTGGGTCCTCGCCGTCGGATCCGTCTGGACGCTCATTCATCGAATGATCTACATATGGAAGGAATTTGAAAGAATGGAGCGGAGCACGCCCGAATGATCGACTGGCTTTCACAACTCTGGGCTTCGATCACGCTGGGGCAAATGCTCATCGGCGTTGCCCTATTCCTCGGCTCACTTGCGCTAAGCTTCGGTGCGATCGCGATCGTTATGATCAAGATCCCCGCGAACTATTTCAGCACCCATTACAAACACGATTTCCTTCCCGGCAGCCCATTCATCGTCCGCTGGGGCGCCGTGATCGGAAAGAACATTTTAGGTGTGCTCCTGATCCTTTTGGGTCTTGCTCTTTCTCTCCCGGGCGTTCCGGGACAGGGAATTCTAACGATACTGCTCGGACTGATAATGCTCGATATCCCCGGCAAACGCCCACTTGAAGCCCGGATAATCCAGCGTCCCGCAGTTCTTTCTGCGATCAATAATCTTCGGGCTCGGTACGCCAAACCGCCGCTCGATGTCGATTAAGGTATGGGATTTTTCACTTTCCTCAAGAAAAAACAACGACAAGACCCCGAAGTCGTTCGGCGAAAGTTCCTGATGGAGCACGGCCGCATCACGGACGGTCGCATCATCGACACCGTATTCAACGGCAAGTCCCAGGAGATCGCTCTCTATACATACACGCTCAACGGAGTCGATTTCGAGTCGTCCGAACTCCTAACCGACGATCAGCGCCGAGACCCACTGAAATATGCTCCAGGAGCAAAAATAGGAGTCCGCTATGACCCGAAGAACCAAGGGAACTCAATGCTCGACTAGATGTTCAAGAAGATCCTAATAGCAAACAGAGGTGAGATCGCCTGCCGCGTCATAAGAGCCTGCCGCGAGATGAACATCGCGACGGTAGCGGTCTATTCAGACGCCGATCGCGACGCTCTTCACGTTCGAATGGCTGACGAGGCATATCACGTCGGCCCTCCGCCTTCGGCTGAGAGCTATCTACGTTGGGAGAAGATCATTGAGGTCACGAAAGCATCGGGTGCGGAAGCGATCCATCCGGGGTACGGATTCCTTTCGGAGAACGCTGAATTTGTCCGTAACGTAACCGCAGCTGGCATTATCTTCATCGGCCCGCCACCGGAGGCTATGGAAGGAATGGGCGGCAAGATCTCGTCGCGAAAGATCGCCATCGCTGCCGGAGTTCTCGTTGTACCCGGTACCACTGAGCCGCTTAAATCGTTTGATGACGCAAAAAGCACGGCAGCGAGCTTCGGCTACCCGGTGATGCTGAAAGCTTCGGCCGGAGGCGGAGGAAAAGGGATGCGTCTCGTCTCGAGCGAAGTCGAGCTCAGATCGGCACTCGAAAATGCTCAGGCCGAAGCACAAGCCAGCTTCGGCGACGATGCCGTATATATTGAGAAGGCGATCCTCCGTCCTCGGCACATCGAAATACAGGTTTTTTCCGACACTCATGGCAACCACGTCCACCTCGGCGAACGCGAGTGCTCCATCCAACGCCGCCATCAGAAGGTGATCGAGGAAGCACCATCACCCATTAACTCCGCCGAACTGCGCGAACAGATGGGAGCCTGCGCCGTAATGGTCGCGAAGGCCGTTAATTATGTCGGAGCGGGTACGGTAGAATTTCTCGTCTCCGACCTAGACAAGTCCTTCTACTTCCTGGAGATGAACACGCGGCTTCAAGTAGAGCATCCGGTCACCGAGCTCGTCACCGGCATCGATCTCGTCCGCGAGCAGATCAACGTCGCCGCCGGTAAGCCGCTTTCATTCACGCAAGACGATGTACAATTGACCGGCCATGCGATCGAGTGCCGCATCTATGCCGAAGACCGGGAAAACAACTTCCTGCCGTCGCCAGGCAAGATAACGCGCCTTCGCATCCCGCAAGGGCCGGGTATACGCGATGACGGCGGTGTCTACGAAGGTGCCGAGGTTTCGATCTATTACGATCCGATGATTTCGAAATTCGCCGTGTACGGAAAAGATCGCGAACAGGCGATCGAACGCATGCGGCGGGCATTGCAGGAATATCATGTTGGCGGGATCAAGACGACCATTCCTTTCTTCCGAGACGTAATGAATGACCCCGAGTTCGTCGCGGGCAATCTCGACACGGGCTTTATCACCGCATTCAACGCACGGAGATCACAAATGGCCCCGGACCCGACCCAGCAAGATCTCGCCCTCGTGGCCGCGGCACTCGCCTTTCAAAAAAAGACCGGCGCATCGACCGCCGCACAAATCGGAATTCCTGGGCGTTGGGCTCGATCTTTCCGTCCGTGAACACAGGGTATGATAAGCAGCCAACGTTTGGTGCGGTGTTGAAGTTGGATTCGGTGGTGTCTAGAACCAGCTTATTCCAAGACTGTTCGGGCCTTTCGTTCGCGGTCGTCGCGTGGCGCAGCCCGCGGCCAAGACTGCTAGGAATGTGAGGTAATGACTTTTCCTTCATACTCCTTCCTTCTTAAATCGTGCCTCGACTTGTTCTCCATTTCGTTGGCCCAATCGAGCAGTCAGCCGCGGGTAGGTTTCATGTTCCGTTTCGAGATCTTCTATCCCGAGAAGAATTTCCGCCTCTTTTATCCCCGTGATCGAGCCTTCGATCTCCATGTAATCGCCGAATGGTAGTTCGTCGAGGACTAGCTCTACTGACCGGAAGTTCCAGGTGTCGCGGTACTTTTGGTAGATGAGCACCGGCTTCAAACCAAGTTCGCCGATTATCGATTCTGCGGCGGTCGGGTCAGAGATCTCGGTCTCATGTTCGATCTGCTGTTTCACGTCAAACTGGTTCTCGACGCGGCGCTTGAATGTGAGAATCGAGCGGCTGTCGGTCTTTCGGATGCGGACGATCGATCCGGTATCGCGGAGACGATCGTTCGAGTAGATCGTGTTCTCCTCGAATTCACGGCCTACGAAGCGGGCTCCGGACTCTTCAAGCTCTCTCTTGAGTTCCTCGCGTCGCTCGGGAACAAGGCGGTATTTTTTCTCTATTTCGATCGGCATTAAGGTTGACGTATCCACTTCCATACTTCGGGGATCGTAGCCCGTTTGCCGTACATCAACATACCGACACGGTAAACGCGCGAGGCGAGCCAGACGAGAGCCGCGATGGCAGCGATGTTGACGGTGATCGATAGTGCGATCTGCCAGAAGGGCGGCGTCTCGGCAAGAATTCGGACCGGCATGGTGATCGGGGCCATGAACGGAGCAATTGTCGCCCAGAACGAGACGTTCGAGTTCGGGTCGCGGATAACTGCGAAGCAGAAATAAAACGCCGCGAGCATGATCATCATCGGCGGAAACGTGAATTGCCCGCCCTCCTGGACGGTCGTCACCATCGAACCGATGACCGCGAAGATAGATGCGTAAATGAAGAACCCGAGCAGGAAGAAGATCAGAAAATACAGCACCATCAATGGCGTGATCGTCGGGACCGTCGAGAGGATGGCGGACATGTCAGTCTGGAGCGCGAGAAAGGCTAGAAGGATAGCGACCGACCCAACCCATATGCCGAGCTGAGTTAACCCCGCTAATCCAACGCCCACCAGTTTGCCCATCATCAATTCGAAAGGCCTTGCCGATGAGAAAAGGATCTCAGCGATGCGTGTTTCCTTTTCTTCGACGACCGCCCCGAGGATCTGCTGGCCGTAGATGGCGAGCGTGATGTAGATCATCAGGCCAATAACGAAAGACGCGATGAACACGCCGCCGGTGTCCTTTTCCTCGCCGGTCTCATCTAGACCTTTCGCGTCGAGACTGGCGGGGGCGCTTAGTTCGGAAAGTCGGTCTTCGCTGATGTCCGCATCGGCTAGACGCTGCGACCTTACCGCGTCGTTTAGAGCGTCCTTGAGCGTGTCGTTCGAAACAAAATCGCCGCCCTTTCGAGATCGGAACTCAAACTTTGCATCCTTGGCGCTGATGTCGATGGGAACGAGCAGATATGCGTCGATCTCATCGCTGCGTACTTTGTTGAGTAATTCGGATCGAACTTCCTCCGCCGAACCTTGACCGCTATACGGCACGAGCTTGAAATCCTGCATGAACTGCGCGGCATCGTTCCGCATCTGTTGTTCCCGCGATGCGTTGATGTCAGTCAGCGAATCCTTAGCCGCCCTTTTCGCCTTCTCTATGATCCGGTCGGCCGAGAGATTCTTCTCAAGCCGCGGCAAGATCTTACCGGATGGGTCGTAAACCGCTATGCGAGTCGGCTCGCCGCGCATCGAAAAAATGATCATCGGCACGAACGTGAATACGAGCGCCAGGGCCGGCAGCAGAAGCGTCCCAAGCAGGAAGGACCATTTTAGTACTACCTTTTTGTACTCGTGTTTTACTACCGCTAAAAATTTACGCATTCGTCACCTTTTCAATAAAAATGTCGTTCAAGCTGGGCTCGGTTATCTCGAACTTTGTGACGTCTGCCCCCCAGTCAATTAAGGCTTTGAGAACTTGTTGTGGATCGACGCCTTCAGCGAGATGAAGTTCCTGTTCGTCTGCGTGGGTGACGATCTTGTCGACAAGTAGCTTATCTGAAATGACCCGTTCAGCATTCAACCCACGGAACGCGATCAGGTTTGTACCGTAGCTTTCCTTAACCTCGCGAAGGCTGCCGCCGATTACTTTGCGCGACTTGTTGATGAGAATGATGTCGTGGCAAAGGCGTTCAGCGGTTTCCATCAGGTGGGTGGAGAAGATGACGGTTTTTTGCTGGGTGCGAAATTCCGATAATACATCGATCATGAACTCAACGTTGACCGGATCGAGCCCGGAGAAAGGCTCGTCGAGAATTAACAGGTCGGGATCATGCAGTACGGTCGAGATGAACTGGATCTTTTGCTGCATTCCCTTCGAAAGATCTGTCGTTTTGGCCTTCTTCCATTCGCCGAGCCCCATCCGCTCGAGCCAGAAGTCTATCTTCTTGTCCGCGTCGGAACGTGAAACTCCTTTCAGCTCGGCGAAATATTTGAGCTGATCTACCACCTTCATCTTCTTGTAAAGACCCCGCTCTTCGGGCAGGTAGCCGATGCGATTCTGGGTTGCGTAAGAGATCGATTCGTTAAAAAGCGAGATCGAACCTTCATCCGGAGCTGTGATACCAACGATCATCCGGATCGTTGTGGTTTTGCCTGCGCCGTTTGGCCCGAGAAATCCGAAGACGCGGCCGGCACGCACATCGAAACTCAGATCTTCAACAGCGGTGAAGTCACCGAATCTCTTCGTGATATTAGAAATTCGGAGTGAAACGTCGGAATCGAGGGTTTCTGGCATTCGCTTTCTATTTTGAATTCAGGGCACGGCAAATGCAATCGTGAGAATTCGAACGCTGGAACGCACGAAATTGCGTCAGCGATCCGTTTTTAGAGGTGCAGACGTATGCAGAAAGAACAGAAGCAGACACATCATGGTGGTACAGGCGAACAAGACACCGAATTAGGAGCTTCCGCAGACGAGAAACGGCCGGAAGACCCAAACACGTTGCAGACCGGCGAGCGGGACGAAGATGCCCGCGTGCGGAATCCTTCGGGAGATGATATCGGCGACGCCGTCGATGGCGACGAAGGAAGCGGCCGCACGGTTTGACGGCTATCATATTTATTCGTGTATAGTTGCGGTGAGCCGCGACTATGGAAACTTTCGTTTATCGCACCGGTGCACAAAAGGTGGAAGAGGGGTTCACGCTCAATGAACTTCCTGATCTCCTTAACGATAAATCGAATCTTGTGTGGGTCGACCTTCGGGGTGAAACTCCCGAAGAGATCGAGCAAGCGAAGCATGTCCTCTTGGACATCTTCAATTTCCACCCGCTCACGGTTGAAGACTGCATAGAGACCAGAAACCAGCCAAAGGTCGAGGCCTTTCCGAGCTACATTTATTTCATAATTCATGCGATCAAACAGGGCGAAACGGGTCCAACGAATTTCGTTACCAAGGAACTCGATGGATATCTCGGTGATAACTACGTCGTAACCTATCACACCCAGCGCTTTCGCAGCGTCAAGGCTGTAAAGACCCAGATCCGCGCGAGCCACTTCTCCTGTAGCCGCGGGTCGGCATATCTGCTCCATCAAATACTCGATCAGATCGTTGATCAATATATGCCGATAGTCGATGATTTTGACGATGCGATCAACGCTCTTGAAGACCGCGTCTTCGATATGAGGAATAGCGGGACCGCGATCCTTGAAGAAGTGATGGATCTGCGGCGAAGTGTTGCGCGTCTGCGAAGGATATCGGCGAGACAGCTAGAAGTTTTGTATCGAATTTCCCACGGGGAGTTTCCGCAGATACCGAACCATATACTTCCTTTCTTTCGCGACGTACACGACCATCTTCAGCGGATCTCTGATCTCGGCGAAGGGTATCGCGATCTTGTGAGCGGTCTATTCGAGATCCACTTTGCCGTTGTGTCGAACCGGACCAACGACGTAATGAAGACCCTCGCCGTCTTATCAGCGATCATGCTGCCGTTGTCGCTCATAGCGGGCATTTACGGAATGAACTTCGAATACATGCCGGAACTGAAGTCGGCATATGGCTACTTCTCTACCCTCGCGTTCATGGCGGTCGTCGCGGTTCTGCTGCTGATATATTTCTGGCGGAGGGGCTGGGTATTTCAGCGTGACTCGCTCGAGGAACTAAATGCTAAGACGGCTAGGGATGCCCCGGAAGAGCACGAGATATCTTAATTCGAGTCGAGAAGACGTTCTACCTGCAGGTCACCGAACCCATACACTCCCGCTCTTTTCTTGAACTCCGGAAAAACCTCGTCCAGCGTAGCGAACCCTTCGGAGCGTATCTCCCGAACGATCTGAAGCGGTCGAGTGTCGATCTCAGAAGCTGCTTCGGCAGCCTCTTTCAAGAACGGCATCGACGCCGAGCGATAGTCACCAAGCTTTCGAAGGGTCGAGCCTTCTCTTGCTCGAAACGCTCTCCACAATTCAGCCCCGCGGTCGAGATCAGCTTGCGAGATCTCGGTTCGCGATTCGAACGCCGCCGCCAGATCATCAGCGCCGTGTCCTCCAAAACCCTTCCAAACGTCGTCGGGCTCAAGGTTGATCGGCGCTACTCGATAGACGGTCGCTCCCGAATCTTTCACCTCATTGAGGCAATACCAGAGGTTCACGCTGCAGAAGAGATCGAACTCGAACCATAGATTCACTTCCTCCCCTGACTGGATATCGGCCATCTTCAGTATCTCGTCGGCAACCTTTTCGTGATATGCGATCTCGTCTTCGCCATACACGCCCAGTACAAAGTGTGCTCTTGACTCCCAAAACTCGTTCACGTCGACCGCTTCGATCGGTCCGGTGACGAACGCTTCGCGGAAAACGATCAGCTCGCCCGGAATGCCGGTCTTCCGGAAATCTTCGACCTGGGCATCGCCGGGCAGAACGTGATAGATCATATCGATAGACTAACTGCGTATACGACGGCAAGACAAATTCCCGCGTAGACGCCGGCGAGGATGTCGTCGGCACAGACGCCGATACCGCCCGGCAGGACCTGAAGGGAATCGATAGGGTACGGCTTCCAGATATCGAATAAGCGGAACAACATAAAGCCCGCGAGAACAAACGGCCAGCCGATCCCGAACGGCACGAATAAGAACACGATCAGTTGGCCGATGACCTCGTCCACAACTGCCTTCGATGGATCAAGATCGCCGAGGAGTTCGGTCGCACGGCCGGCGGCCCATACGCCAAGCAGTGTGAATAGAAGGAAGACGATCAGGATGATCGCGTGTACCCATGAAAGGAAGGGCTCCCATCCGAGGCCGCTGATGTTCGTTTTAAAAGCGAGGGCCATCCCGGTGACAAAGGACGTAACTCCGAGGTAGATCGCGACTCCGACCATTGATCCCCACGTACCCGGAGCGAGCGGCAAATAGCCGACACCAAACGTCGTAACCGCCAGCGACACATAGTCGAGCGGTCCCTGAGCTTTTCGGCGGTCGATCTCGTGTTTCATACAATTGCGGAGGTCCGCACGTTCGTAAGGAAGTAACTGCCAAATTGGACGTATCGCCCTTGCCAATGCGCGGGCATGTGCAAATTAGAACTCGATTCCTTGCTGGGCGTAAATTCCGACGTGAAACGGGTGCTTTATCTCTTTCATTTCGGTTACAAGATCAGCGGCTTCGACCAACTCTGGCGGAGCGTTTCGGCCGGTGGCGATGATATGGAGGTGCGGCTGGGTTTCCCGAACGGCCCTAATCTCGTCCAGCACCATCCCAAGATCGAGAAACTTGTAGTCGAGGACGTAGACCAACTCGTCAAAAACCAGTAGCTCGTAATCTTCGCTCCGCATCTTCTCTACACAGAGAGTCCACGTTTCCTCACTCGTTTTTATGTCCTGTGTTTTATCGTTAGTATCCCAGGTGAATCCGTCGCCCATCGTATGGATCTCGATGCCCAGCTTTTCCAAAGATTCGTGCTCGCCGTAGCGGTCGGTCTTCGACTTCATGAACTGGATCATGCAGCACTTCAACCCGCGGCCGGCTGCCCTGATCAGGACACCGAGCGCAGCAGTTGTCTTGCCCTTGCCGTCCCCGGTATTGACCATCAGCAAGCCCTTCGTTTTCTCGCGATAGTCTTCGCGACGCCACTTATATCGTTTCTTTTCTGCTTCCGGCATTACTTGATGTACTTATTAAGCCTTTGACGTCTCTCACCTGCCATACTCGAGGGAATGCAAAATATGTTGGCTTCGACCCGTTCTTTGTGTGACCGATCCAGTTTTCTGATGGAATTATTCACTTCGTCCGCCGCAAAAAACTCATACGCCCCCCTTTCGGACACGAACGACAAAAAATCCATCGGAGTATAGCCAAAATTGGCAGTTAGGTTTGCCGACATTTCCATAAATAGGATCGGCGGCCGTTTCTGATTGAGAATCGACGTCGAGCCCTTCAAGACTAATAGTTCAGCACCTTCAACGTCGCCCTTGAGAAAAGATATTTCTCGGCACACATGATAACCCCAGTAAGTGTCCAACATCACCATGCGGCAAGGACAAGCAACCGCATCGGAGCGCCCCCGGTCGGCGATGGACGAGTACCCCAGTCCCATGCTCGGGAACACGTTAATCTCGATATCTGCATCACGATCGCCTAACGCGGCCTTATTCAGCCGAATATGCTGGTTGTTTGGGACGAGCCGGACGTTTCGCTCTAGCTCTTCAAAGGCTGCGGCGACGGGCTCAAAAGCATGCACTTCTCCGGCGGGCCCGACCAGACGGGCAAATAGCGTCGTGTACCAGCCAAAATTCGCGCCCGCATCTACACAAATGTCCCCACTCTGGATAAGATCGCTGCAAACTTGCGTGAGCAATGGCTCATACTCACCCAGGAATACGACCCGATCATTCCGTCCTCCCGAATAGGTCATCTGCAACTGTCGGCCGTCGGAAAGCTCGATTGAT
>JAQSDP010000445.1 GCA_029945985.1 bacterium
ATGTCCGTGCACTCGCCCAACGGCTCGCCAAGAACCCGGTCGTCGCCGTTTCGGTAGTCAGTGCGGAAAAGGCCGCCACGGCAAACTAATGGCATTCCGCACCGCCAGCGAGCTAGAACACGCCAAAGCTGTCCGCGCGATGTTTTCGGGCATTGCCGGCCGCTACGACCTCCTGAATCACGTGCTGTCGATGAACATCGACAAACGATGGCGAAGGCTGGTTCGGCAGAAACTCGGATCTATTCTGGATAGGCCTGACGCAACTGTCCTAGACGTCGCGTGCGGTACCGGCGACCTGTCTATCGAACTTCAGTCACACGCAAAAGCCATAGTGATCGGCACCGACTTCTGCCGTCCAATGCTCACCGTAGCTGCCGAGAAATCTGCAACTATACCTTTTATAGAAGCTGACGCAATGAATCTCGGATTTGCGAGCAATTCTTTCGACGCCGTCACCATCGCCTTCGGCCTCCGCAATCTCTCGAACTTCGCCGACGGTCTCGCCGAGCTTCACCGAATTCTCAAGCCCGGCGGCAAGCTCGTCATACTTGAGTTCTCGTCGCCGATCATTCCCGGCTTTCGGCAGGCCTTCAACTTCTACTTCACGCAGATCCTCCCGCGCATAGGCGGAGCGATCAGCGGATCTCGCGGAGCCTACGAATATCTGCCGGATTCCGTTTCCAAATTCCCTGACCAGAAACGCCTCGTCGCCCTGATACAGGAAACCGGTTTCGATGATGTAGAATATACAAATCTGACCGGCGGAATTGCCGCAATGCACATCGGAACCAAACGCTAGTCCGCTCGCGCTTGATGAAATACAAGCTCCTTAATTTCGTACGCCAATTCGCGCTGATACTCCTCGTCATCTGGACGGTGGTCTCGCTTGTGACGCTGCTGATCGAGTTCGTGCCGGGCTCCCCGGCGACCGCGATCCTTGGCGAGACCGCGACCGCCGAACAGATCGCGAACTTCAACGCCAAACACGGCCTCGACAAGCCCGCGTTCTTCGTTTCATACGGGGAGGGCGGTTTTGCATGGAACGGCTTGGATAATCGCTACGTCGACTATTGGACCGGCCTCGTTCAGGGAGATCTCGGCCGCTCGTTCCGCACCGACCGGCCGGTGCTAGACATGATCCTCGAGAGGTACCCAGCTACGATCCAGCTAGCACTTGCGTCGATGCTGGTAGCGGTTGGCATTGCCCTGCCTCTCGGAGTTCTTGCCGGCACGAATAAGAACGGCCTCATTGATAACTCAGCGTCGTTCATCGCCCTATTGGGAATCTCGCTCCCGACCTTCGTGATCGGGCCGTTTCTCGTTTACATATTTGCCGTCCAACTCGGATGGTTCCGTCCCGGCGGGAGCCTGTATCCGGAGGACATTATTCTTCCAGCGGTAACCCTCGGAGCCGCTCTCTCCGCGATCCTGACGCGCATGATCCGCTCGAGCGTGATCGAAGAGCTCGGCGAGGACTACGTTCGCACGGCACGCGCAAAAGGCCTGAGCGAGCGGACCGTCGTTTACAAACACGTACTCAAAAACGGCCTCATTCCGGTCGTAACGATCCTCGGACTGCAGCTCGGTGTTTTGCTCGCGGGTTCGATCATTACCGAAAAGATATTTAGCTGGCAGGGCCTCGGCCTGCTGTTGCTCGAAGACGGAATCGCCAAACGCGACTACCGCCTCGTCCAAGGCTGCGTCCTTGTCATCAGCCTTACATATATTATTGCGAACTCCCTGACGGATTTTGTTTACCGCCGTTTGGATCCTCGAATTCGGCTTAGCTAGTGAACAGGCTGTTTTACATCGGAGGTTCGATCGCCGCTGTCTTCATTTTGATGGCGATATTCGCGCCGTTTATCGCCACTCATGACGTGACGGTTCAGGATCTTGCGAACCGGTTCGCGTCGCCGTCGTCTGAGTATTGGTTCGGCACGGATTCGCTCGGTCGGGATGTTTTCTCTCGCGTAGTTTATGGTGCTCGGATCTCGCTTCAGGTCGGTATCACGGTCGTAGTCGTCTCCGGAGTTGTCGGGATATTCATAGGGGCGATCGCGGGATTCTACGGCGGTTGGGTCGATAAGTTTCTTTCCGGTTATCTGTTCAACGTCTTCCTTGCATTTCCCGGCCTCCTCCTCGCGATCGCACTCGTGGCGTTTCTCGGAGCCGGACTCGGCAAACTCATCCTTGCCCTCTGCATCATTGGCTGGGTCGGATACGCCCGCGTCATGCGGGGTCAGGTTTTGAAGGTGCGAGAGTACGATTTTGTTCAGGCGGCAAAGGCTCTCGGGGCGAGCAATATGCGGATCCTTTTCACGCACATCCTGCCGAACTCGATCCAGCCACTCATCGTCCAGGCGTCGCTCGGAATGGCGGGATCGGTCCTATCCGAAGCGTCGCTTTCGTTCCTCGGACTCGGCATCCCGCCGCCGGCCCCAAGCTGGGGAACGATGATCGAAGAAGCCCGCAACTATTTCGCGAACTATCCGCATACGCTATTCTTCCCGGGCATCGCGATCGCATTGACCGTACTTGCATTCAACTTTATTGGCGACGGCCTCCGCGAATACCTCGACCCTAAACAGCGGACCAGATAGATGCGCATCTTCCCCCTCGGCGATTCGGCGGCAACCATTGAATTCGGCAACGAAGTATCCGTCGAGCTGAACGATCGTTCCATAGCGTTGGCGACAGATCTTGAATCAGATCCCTTCGAAGGAATGATCGAAGCGGTACCCGCATACGCGTCGGTATCGATTTTCTTCGATAAGAACGTCACGTCGTTCGCAAGTGTGAAAGCGATACTATCGCGATCAGCTGGGGCGGCTGCCGCGGAGCGTAGGTATGTTTCAAATCTCATTGAGATTCCTATCGTTATCTCTGGAGATACATCAGCCGATATCGCTCGCGTTGCACAATTCGCCGATATCGACGAAGACGCTGTTCTCGATCTTTTCTTCACCAGAACCTACCGAGTTTATATGCTCGGGTTCCTTCCCGGCTTCGCATATATGGGCGAGGTCGACGAACGCATCGCGTGCCCCCGACTGGAAACGCCACGATCGAAAGTCGCGAAAGGAAGCGTCGGCATTGCGGGCAAACAGACCGGTATCTATCCTCTCGAATCGCCGGGCGGATGGAACATCATTGGCCGAACCGACCGGAAAATGTTCGACGCATCAGCCGATCAGCCTTGCCTGCTGAAACCCGGAGACGAAGTGAGGTTCGTCCGATGCTAGCTATCACTTCTCACTTCTCACTTCTCACTTATTCCGGAGGTCAACACTGAGTTTGCTGATCGACAATCCCGGAATTCTTACGACCGTCCAGGATCTCGGCAGGGTCGGCCATCGCTCGCGCGGCATCAATCCAAGCGGCGTAATGGATCGAACAGCAGCCGTACTTATCAACACTATGCTTGGCAATGATGAGAATGAAGCCGTCCTGGAGATGCATTTCCCCGCCCCGGAAATCGAATTCGAGAATGAATGTTCTTTCGCGATCGGAGGTGCGGATTTCGGTGCCGAGCTCGACGGGAGAGCCATTCGGAAATGGTCGTCATTTAACGTTAGCAGAGGCAGCGTCCTGCGATTCGGCCATCGGACATCCGGTGCCCGGTGCTATCTGGCCGCGGCGGGCGGTTTGGCACTCGGCGAATGGCTCGGCAGCCGCAGTACGAATATGTTCGCAAACGTCGGCGGGTACGAAGGACGACAACTCCGAGCTGGCGACCGCATCGGTTTGCTTGCCCCGCGGACGACGAAGCCGCACACGATCGGCCCTTCGATCTTGCCGAAATATAGCCGCTTCCCGACGGTTCGTATCGACGCATCGGGAGAGTTCGAACTTCTCACCGCGATCAGCGAGCGCTCACTTCTGAGCGGTGGATTCACGGTCTCCATAGACTCGAACCGTATGGGTTACCGTCTTTCCGGCCCCCCTCTCCATCTGCTCCATCATAAGGAAATGGTATCGGCGGCAGTAACGTTCGGCACGATCCAGCTATTGCCAGACGCCCAACTGATCGTGCTGATGGCCGACCATCAAACCGCGGGCGGATATCCACGGATCGCTAATGTCATCTCTGCGGACCTTCCCTTGCTTGCCCAACTCGGTCCCAACGACGGGGTCAGCTTTCATCTCGTCTCAATAGAGGAAGCAGAGCTTCTTTCCGCCGAACTTGAGCGCGATCTGTGCCGACTTCGCACTGGCATCCGCCTCCTCGGCTGATCTGGACGCTTTCCCTTTCATACCTTTCAAGTTATCGTTTTCGTGTTTATCTCGCATATCTTTCAAGTTACAGATGACGAGCATCGACCTAAACTGCGATCTTGGTGAAGGCTGCGGCAGCGACGCCGAGCTGATGCGGTACATCTCGTCCGCCAACGTCGCTTGCGGGTTTCACGCGGGGAACGAAACCACGATGCAACGTACGGTCGAGCTGGCACTCGAACATGGCGTCGCGATCGGGGCACATCCGGGTTATGCAGACCGGGAAAATTTCGGCCGCAAGCAGATGAACCTGGCTCCGGCCGAGCTGCGACAACTGATCTTCGACCAACTTGACGCGCTAAAGCGGGTGTGCGACTCGGCGGGAGCTAAGATCAGGCACGTCAAACCTCACGGAGCCTTATACAATCAGGCCGCGAGAGATCGCGAACTCGCGTCGGCTGTGGTAGAGGCTGTCGCCGAATGGGATCGAGATCTTATTTTCTATGGCCTTAGTGGGAGCGAGATGATAACCGCAGCGGAAAAAGTGGAACTTCGAACAGCAAGCGAAGTTTTCGCCGACCGGACGTATAGGTCCGACGGATCCTTGACCGCGCGAACAGAATCGAACGCTCTGATCACCGAAACTGAGACGTCGGCAACTCAGGTTCTCGATATGATCCGCTATTGCCGGGTCCGCTCAACTGACGGGATAATGGTGCCGATCAAATGTGAGACTATCTGCCTCCATGGCGACGGCGATCACGCTGTCGAATTTGCCGATCTCATTCGGGAACAATTGGTTGGAAACAGGATCACGATCGCCGCTCCGGCGCGAATTCATGCCTGAAAGATCGCTAAGATCCGTAATTCTAGGAGCCGCCTTCCTGATGGCAACATCGGCGGTGGGGCCGGGGTTTCTCACGCAGACGACGGTGTTCACCAAGCAGCTGCTCGCGAGCTTCGGCTTCGTCATTCTTCTCTCCGTTGTCCTCGACATCTTTGCTCAGCTGAACATCTGGCAGGTCCTGACCGTCAGCGGCAAGCGCGGGCAGACGGTTGCGAATGAGACTATTCCCGGCAGCGGATATCTGCTCGCCCTATTGATCGCTTTCGGTGGGCTCGTATTCAATATCGGCAATATCGCCGGCAGCGGACTGGGACTGAACGTCCTGCTCGGACTTCCCGTTGATGCTGGTGCCGTCATCAGCGCGGGTATCGCCATCGCAATCTTTCTCGTGAAAGATGCGGGCAAGGTGATGGACGCTGTGGTCAAAGTTCTCGGCGTCGTAATGATCGTGCTGATCGGCTACGTCGTCTACGCATCTCAGCCGCCGATAGCCGAAGCCGCCGTGCGAACGGTCGCGCCACTTCAGATCGACGCACGAGCGATCGTCACGCTCGTAGGCGGGACAGTCGGCGGATATATAACCTTCGCCGGAGCACACCGGCTGATCGATGCCGGCATCTCGGGAATCGGATCGTTGCCCGAAGTGAGACGCAGTGCAATAACCGGAATTGTGCTGACCGCTATCATCCGATTCGCACTCTTCCTCGCCGCACTCGGCGTTATCGCGATGGGATTTTCGATCGACGACGCGAATCCACCCGCGTCAGTGTTCCAAAACGCCGCGGGAAACGGCGGCTACAAGATCTTCGGCGTCGTTATGTGGGCCGCCGCCATCACGTCCGTTATCGGCGCCGCGTTCACCAGCGTCTCTTTCATCAAGACGTTCAGCGAAAAGATCGAGACACGATCCAACCTGATCATAGTCGCCTTCATCGCTGTTTCGACCATCATCTTCCTCGCGATCGGCCGCCCTGTCGCGATCCTCTTGTGGGCTGGAACGATAAATGGCTTTATTCTTCCGGTAGGACTTGCCCTGGTCCTGCTCGCCTCACGCAAACGCTCTATAATAGGCGAATACGGTCATCCATTGTGGCTGCAGATCGCAGGTTGGCTGGTCGTAACCGTGATGACGGTTTTCAGTGTCTTGACGATTGGCGGATATTGAGGGAAACCGATCTTCCTTCTGCCGGCATCGAAGCTTCTTAGCAATATTTTTCTCAAGGAAAAACCATGCGTTCAATCACACTCGTCGTGTTTCTCCTCTCACTTGCCTCGGTAGCCGCTTTTGGGCAGTCCGGACGCCGGGTTCAGGCGACGCCGACACCGGTTCCCGCCACGCGCGAAGCTGAATTTTCAGAATCGAAGCCAAAGCCCAGACGCCCGGTTTGGATCTCGCCTACAGATCGGCTGAGACAGAACCAGACGGCCTCAACGACTCCCGCCAAGCCGATCGCCGACACTACCGCAGACAGTGACGAGGAAGTGAAGGTGGAGACTACGCTGGTTACGATCCCGGTGTCAGTCTTTGACCGCAATGGTCTCTATATCTCAGGCCTGAATCAGAATGACTTTAATGTCTTTGAGGATGGCAAGGAACAGGAGATCGCCTACTTCGGAACTTCAGACAAGCCGTTCACGGTGATTCTACTCATTGACACGAGCCCGTCGACCGAATACAAGATCGACGAGATACGGGCTGCCGCAGTCGCCTTTGTCGATCAGTTGAAGGCGCAGGACCGCGTGATGGTCATTGAGTTCGATGCCAATGTTCACGTCCTGACCGAAGCTACCAGTGATAGGCAGCTTATCTATAAAGGGATCCGTAAAGCTGATTTTGGCGGTGGAACTTCTCTCTATGAGGCCGTGGACTTCTCATTGAAGAAACGGCTCAACGCGATCGAAGGACGCAAGGCGATCGTTCTTTTTACCGATGGTGTCGACACGACTTCGCGAGGACGGACTACCTACGATTCGACGCTCGCACTTGCCGAAGAATCGGACGCCCTGATCTTCCCGATCTACTACAACACCTATTTCGACAACCGAATAGGCACAGGCGGAGGTGGCGGCTGGCCCGGAACTATCGTATTCGGCCCTCCGCCTCGGGGTAACAGCGCGGAAGATTATGCTCTCGGCCGACGTTATCTCGAAGAGCTCGCCGATTACACCGGGGGCCGTGTCTTCCGCCCTGAGTCCACCCCGGGAGGGCTGACCGCAGCTTTCGAAGGCATCGCAGAAGAACTCCGCCGCCAATATCAGATCGGCTACACGCCTGCAGATGACGGCAAACCTGGCCAGCGTAAACAGATAAAAGTCCGCGTCAACCGGCCGAACCTAGTGATCCGATCCCGAGACAGCTACATTGTGGGCGAGACGCCAAAGGCGTCAGTTCCTGCGAAGCCAGCCGCATAATTAAAAAAGGTGCTGGGATTTCACCCTGCACCTTCAGTTACTCTGTTCGCTTATTTCTAATACTGCCGAATGTTCAAGATCGATCCGAGGATCGAACCCAGAATGTTCATCGCTCCTCCGCCCGAACGGTAGCCGTACTGCGTACGAGTATTGTAGCCGTCCTGATAGCCCCGCTCGAACCCCTGCTGGAAGTAATACTGATACTGCGACCGGTCCACGTATGACTGATAGCCGTAGGTACCGCTGCGATATGTATTCGAACCGTAGTAGCCTCCCGAACGTCGATTCTGCCGATCTATCTGACCCTGTCGGTAACCCTGCTGGTAACCCTGATTCACGGCCTGGCGAAGCAACTCGGCTCCGCGGTAGTCGGTCTGATAGTAGCTGCCGTCGCGATATACCCGATAATCCCGTCGAGCCTGTCGCTGCTGCTGTTTTTGCTCCTTACGGATGCGATTCTTTTCGTGAGCCCACTGGCTGTTGCCTTGAGCATTTGTATCGATCGCCGCCGCAGACATGCCCGCCACTGAAAGTACACCAACCGAAAGAAGTGTTTTTAAATTCAAGATTTTCATGGTTCCCCCGTTCTACTCTACCTAACCTAGATGGCGATTCCGCCACTTGCATAAGTAGACATCAATACACGTGCCATACACGCTAAGTCCTCTAGTAACAGAGATTATCCGAAAGAGTAGAAAGGCATTCAACCTGTTGCGAACTATTTCGGATAGCTGAGGACCAAAACGTTGCATAGGGCTACTTCACGGGAAACACCTTTTCGAAAAGGTAATTCTTTACTTCTTCATCCAACCGATGAGTAGTTGCTTCCGGATCGGCCGCCGTTCCGTAAGTCCAGGTGTTGAAGGCGACGATGTACCCGCTGCGGGTCAAGGGATTGATGAAGAAGTGAGTTCGAAAGCCGTTCTGAGTACCGCTATGACCAATAAAACGTTGATCGAAATTGTCTTCGATAAAGAAGAGCAATCCCATATGATCGCTCCTTCCCTTTCCGTTCGCCGGCTGTCCAAGGACCTCGATAACAGGGCTGAACATCTGCTCGACGCTGGTTCGTTTCAGCACGAGTTCGTACTCGGATTGCCGCTTCGGATCGCCGATCAGGAAGTTGAGATACTTGACCATATCCGGGATCGATGCGTTCAGTCCGCCGTTCGATACGGTGATGCCGGTGTCCATATCGAAGCGGCCCTCCGTCGTCTTCCCTTCTTTCGAGATCCAGTAGCTATGTGAGCGATGCTTCAAAAGATGGGGCGGCGTCTTATCGTAGTAGGAGCTGTACATCCCGAGCGGCCGAAGGACATTCTTATCCATGTAGACCTCGAAATCCTCACCCGAAAGGACCTCGATCACACGTCCGAGAAACACGATTCCTGGGTTCGAATAGCTGTACTTACTGCCCGGCTTAAACTCGATCTCTGTGTACGGCATCATCGCGACCAGGCTGGCCCAGTCTTTCGGCTCGGCCGGATGCCAGGGCTCATCGCCGCCCCATGGCCACGTTCCCGCTCGAAATCCCGCCGAATGTGACATCAGCTGAGCTATGGTGATCTCGTCCATGCTGCCGAAGTCGTTGTGCACCATTCGAAGTTCAGGAACGTACTTGGTGATCGGGTCGCTTAACTTTATCTCCCCGCGGTCGCGAAGCTGCATTATGGCGATGCCCGTGAGAGTCTTTGTGATCGACGCCCAATGAAAGATCGTGTCTTCATCGACTTTTCGATTCTCACCGACATGAGCAATCCCGACCATCTTGCGACTGATGATTTTATTGTCGCGAACGAACGCAAAGCTGCTTCCGGCGATCTTGTACTTCGCGAGTGATTCCTTGTAAAAGCTGTAAAACTCGTTAAGCTTTCGATCCAGGCTACTGGAGCTTTGGGCGATCAGGCTTTGCATAGGAAACACGAGTGCGGCAACGAACAGGATAACGATCTTCATGCGTTTACCAACCCCGGTGGATCTCCCACCGTTCTACGATCTCACCATTTTCGAGTACGTTATAGTGCGGATGCTGTGCCGCGGATATGCACGAATGATTCGCCAAGACTCGGACCCGGTCACCAACATTCAGCTTCTCAAGCAGATCTGGATCCGCTACCGGAATCATTCCATGCTCCTGCGAGACGCCCGCAACCCGGAGCCCGAGGTCATTCCCGTCCAGATCGAGCACGCGTCCGTACCCGCAACCTGGATCGCGATCGACCGGCCCGCGATCTTTCGACAAGGCGATTGCACCTGCGTCGATAATGATCTTCTCGTCGCTTCGGTGGACGATAGCTGCGAGCACTGTCAAAGCGCAGTCATCGAACCAACAACTTCCGATCGTCGCCTGAAACGCGTCATAAAAGATGTAGTTGCCAGGGCGGACCTCATCGACGCCCGTGAGGTCATCCGCATGCGAGATGGAGGGCGTAGACCCTATGCTAACCGTCGGCACATCGATGCCTTCGGACCGGAGCCGCCCGGCAAGATCGACCACGACATCGCGCTCCTGCCGAGCGATGGCCTTCACTTCGTCGATAGTCTTGGCTCCGTACGAGTGGCCGCCATGCGTGAGAAGGCCTGCGAAACTCAGGCTCGACGCGTCCGAGATAGCTCTCGGAATCTCCATTGCCTGACCCGACTCCGGTTGCACGCCGCTGCGATGGTCGCCGCAATCTACTTCAAGAAATACACCCACCGTAGCGCCGCGCCGAGCCGCAACCTCATTGAGGCCGGCGGGTGTCGAAGGGTCGTCCGTGATCACCTTGAGATCGACGCCCTCCCGAACCATCGATACCACTTCACCGAACTTTCCCGGCTCGATCGGAACGGCATAGGTGATGTCGTTATATCCGTTCGCTGCAAACGCTCGAGCTTCAGCAAGAGTCGAAACGGTAACGGCTCCGCTGTGATCCGCCGTCTGGATCCTAGCGACCTCGATACACTTATGAGTCTTGATATGCGGACGAAGCCGGACATTTTGCCGGTTAACGATCGCAGTCATCCTCGCCGCATTTGCTCGAACGCGGCCCACATCGAGGATCAAACTCGGCGTAGTAAGTTCCTGGAAAACTCGGGAATTCATGTTCTGCATAAGATACTCGAACAGAGACCACAAAATCGAGCAGTCGCATCACAAATAAAAAACGGCACTCGGAGGAATGCCGTTTATCCGTCAAAACTGGTGATCCGAGCAGGACTCGAACCTGCGACCCAGTGGTTAAAAGCCACTTGCTCTACCGACTGAGCTATCGGACCACGCGACACGACCAGAGCCGTGCCGAATTGAGTATTTTACTGACTGGGCTGGGATATCGCAAGTTCCATTCGGATATTCGCCCGAACGAACTGCGACTTCGGGTCTAGCGGAATCTCCTTGAATCCGTACTTTCTATAGAGGCTGATCGCCGCCTCCTGCTTCGTGTTCGATTCGAGAATGATGGTCGATGCACGTTTTGTCTGTGCGAATTCGACACACGCCTTCATTAACTTGTCGCCTACACCAAGTCCGCGTGATTCCGGCGCAACCGCCATCTTTGCTAGCTCGAAGGAACCGACGCCACACGGGATCATCGCAACGGTTCCTACTGGCGACACCTTCTATGATGGCAAAAAAGATCTGGCCGCCTGCCTGGATAACGCTTAGCACCGGATGGTCCAGAACCTTGTGATCGTGTTCCTCAACGCCGTACGACTTCTCGATCCATTCGTAATTCAACCGGCCGAAATCGCCGGCGAACTTATCTTCGAATCTAACTATCGATACTTCCGACATACTGCATTAAAGACGCAGTGCGTGCCCGCGAACGGACAGCTATTCCGAAAACCAACCTTCCATCACCGAATCTTTCAGGATCACCGTCTGATCGCGCTCAGGTCCGGTCGATATCAGTCCGATCTCGACTCCGATCTGATCTGACAGAAACCGTACGTACTTCTGTGCTAATTCCGGCAGTTTATCGAATTGTGTAACACCGACAGTATTGCTCTGCCAGCCAGCGAGAGTCTCGTAAACCGGCTTGATCTGACTCAGGTCGTATGAAACAGCGGGAAATGTATCAACGCGTTCGCCGGCGATCTCGTAGCCGATACAGACCTTAATCTCCTCAAGCGCATCGAGTACGTCCAGCTTAGTGAGCGCGATTGAATCGAATCCGTTAAGCTCCGCGGCATATCGAGTCGCAACGGCATCGAACCACCCACACCGACGCGGTCGGCGCGTGACGGAGCCATACTCATTTCCTCGTTCACGAATCAGGTTTGCCATCGACTCTTCTTCGTCGAGCATCTCGGTCGGAAACGGCCCCTCGCCAACTCGGGTCGCATACGTACGAACGATCCCAAGAACGCCAGTAATGTGATGCGGAGGTATACCCGCCCCCACCGACGCTCCACCCGCGGTCGGGTTCGACGACGTCACATATGGATAGGTACCATGATCAACATCGAGCAAGGTAGCCTGAGCACCCTCAAGAAGGATCTTCTTACCGGCCTTCTTCGCCTCAGAAAGGAAATGTGAAGTTTCCGCGACGAAAGGTCGGAGGCGCTCGATCAGTGGCGTGATCTCTTCGAGGATCTCGTCCGCTCGCAGAGGCTGATTGCCGAAGAGGGCGATTATCCGGTTGGCTTCCTCAAGATTACGCTCAACTCGGAGTTTTAATATGTCGGGAGACAGAGCATCTGCAACACGGATCCCTCGGCGACCAGCCTTGTCTTCATATGCCGGACCGATGCCGCGCAGCGTGGTGCCGATCTTCTCGTTGCCGAGCCGCTCTTCCGAAGTGTGATCCAGAGCTCTGTGGTACGGCATTATCAGATGGGCCCGAGAAGAGACCTTCAGCCGCTCCGGCGTCACGTCGATTCCCTGCTGAGCTATCTGGTCAACCTCTTCGAAGAACGCCTTCGGGTCGATCACCATTCCGTTGCCTAAAACGCAGGTCTTGTCGGGATGGATAATCCCCGACGGAAGCAACCGAAGAACAAACGCCCTGTCACCAACATAAACACTATGCCCGGCGTTGTGCCCGCCCTGGTAACGGGAGACGATATCGAATCGATCAGCCAGAAGATCGACAACCTTACCCTTTCCCTCGTCACCCCACTGGGCTCCGATAATCACGATGATCATAGATTGTTGTATGTAATCGCCCGTTGGACTTTAGAGGCCGGTAATACGTTGAGCATTACGGCTCATTCTACCAAACCCGCTCGTCTTCCGCGAGCAGGCCGAATTTGAGGAAATCATGCGGACGCCCATGGAGCACTTCGGCCTGGCGAGTCGTGCTTTCGAGTTTGAATCCGAGAGGCTCGGGGGGCGCGGCACTACGCGAATTCTCGGCCGAACATCGGATCTCGACCCCCTTCATCTCAAGCTCGTCGAACGCATATTGCGATCATCGCTCGGCGCGCCCTTTTGATGACTCCCTTCCCTTCTTCCTCGCGGTCGATCCAGTAGCCGATCTCGCAGACCCTGGAGATCCAGTCGAGCCGATTGAACACTCTCGAGCTGATCAGATCGCCGTTGCGGACTAGAGCAAGGCCAGAGTTTTCTTATCCAGAGGGATTCTTGATCCCCTCGAAGATGAAATTTCGAGCGTGGGCGACTTAATTATCCTGAGTCATCCACTGCTTATACGTCCGAGGATGCTCCCTATTCTGCAACACGATCTCCAAGGCCGCATAACCTCTGTTTCACGGCAGCCCGCGTTCTCAAGTCGCCATCTCGAAATTCAGTTCTTAGCTCCTTGTCCATTCGTAAAGTTCGACGTACTTTCGAGCGGCGTTCTCCCAAGAATTGTCTACCGCCATTCCGTTTCGTTGGATCTTCAGCCACGTTTCCTTATCCGCATAGGCGAACAGTGCTTCGTAGATCTTCTCGAGGAAACGGTCTGCCCGATACTGCCCAAACTTAAATCCATTACCCGTCCCCGTGGCGGCATCCCAGTTCTGGACAGTGTCGTCGAGACCGCCCGTTGCACGGACGATCGGAACCGTGCCGTACCGCAGCGAGTACATCTGATTCAAGCCGCAGGGCTCAAACTTCGACGGCATCATGAACATGTCCGCCCCGGCCTCGATCAGATGTGCAAGCGGTTCGCTATAACCTCGATAAACGCCTACCTGATTCGGAGCGAGATCGTGCAGCCTCTGCCAGAAGTCTTCGTAACGCTTCTCGCCTGATCCCAGAGACACGATAAATGCACCCGCGGCAAGAACTTCGCCGGCTACCTGCATCATCAGGTCAATTCCCTTCTGGCCCGTGAGGCGGGTGATGTTAGCGATCACCGGCCGCTCTAGATCTTGTGGAAGCATGAATCGCTCGAGCATCGCTCGTTTGCACTCACGCTTGCCTGACAGATCGTCGATCGAGAAATTCGCTGGCAGTTCCGGATCAGTGGCCGGATTCCAGACTTCGTAATCGACGCCATTCGTTATTCCGACCAGCCGATCTGCACGCATGCGAGTTAGCCAGTCGAGCCCGTGTCCAAACTCCGGCGTTTGGATCTCGTATCCATAGCGCCTCGACACAGTCGAAAGAACATCCGACGCCTCGAGCCCCGCCTTCATTGCGGATGCGTAGCCGTTGAAAGAGAATGCGTTCCGCGCAAACTCAGATCCGAAGCCCAACTTCCAAAGTTCGCTCGCACTGAACCCACCCTGATAGGCCATGTTGTGAATCGAGAATACGGTTCGCGTATTCCGCGAGTAGTCATCCCAACGGCGAAGTTCGGCAATCTCGACGGCAGCGAACCCACAGTGCCAGTCGTTCAGGTGAACAATATCCGGAGCCGCTCCGATCCGCTTCAGTAGAACCAACGCCGCGTGATTGAAGAAGGCGAATCTTTCGTGGTCCTCGTTGTAGCCATAGATGGAGTCACGGTGAAACAACGATGGAGCGTCAATCAAAAAGGTCGGCGAACCATTCGCTTCGCTGTAAAACGCCTTGGCCGGATAAATTCCACCACGCCAATCTACGTTCAGATCTTCAACCGCCGTATCCCACAGGTACTCGCCCTTCGTCTGCCAATAACAAGGTGTTATCAATACGGAATCAACACCGACAGCCTTCAATGCCTTTGGCAACGCCCCGGCAACATCGCCGAGCCCTCCAGTCTTGGAGTAGGGCACCGCCTCGGCTGAAATCACTGCAACTCTCATATCGGATCTGAACAGGACTAGAGTTTACAGGCAAGCGGCTCGAAGAGACAAAAACGCCGGACACATCATCCGGCGTTTTAGTACTAAAAATGTAATTCCTTGCTAGGTCTGCATCGAAGCGAGGAACTCTGCGTTGGTCTTGGTCTTGCTGAGTCGCTCGAGAACGACTTCCATTTGCTCGACGGGCGAGAGTGGATTAAGCACGCGACGCATGACCCAGATACGATTGAGGTCTTCCTTGCTGATAAGAAGCTCTTCCTTACGCGTACCGGACCTCTGGAGGTCGATCGCCGGGAACAGACGCTTGTCGGAAAGTCGACGATCGAGATGGATCTCCGAGTTACCGGTTCCCTTGAACTCTTCGAAGATCACGTCGTCCATTCGCGAGCCGGTGTCGATCAGTGC
>JAQSDP010000446.1 GCA_029945985.1 bacterium
AAGCCTGGGCGGCGGCGTATGCTCCGGCGACGATCGCCACACATCCTAGAAACGCCATCCGGCTTTCGACACGAAGCTGGTCAATAAAGATCACAGCGACTCCGAGGACTCCGACCGCAACCCCGATCACCTTTGCCTTCGTCATTTTCTCGCTCGGCAGAAAAAACCAGGCGAGCAGCAACCCGAAAACAGTGATCGTCGCCTGAAGCACCGCGGCCAATCCGGAAGTGATGTACTGCTCGCTCCAGAAAACAGCACTGTAATTCAGCGAGAACTGAAGGAACCCCGTAAGAGCCATTAGCTTCCATTCGGGGCGAGTTCTCGGCATTCTAAAACCGAGGACCTTAATGATCGGTGCGAGAATTAGGATCGCAAGTCCGAACCTAGCGGCCGAGAACGTGATCGGCGGCAGGTCAGCGAGGCCGATCTTGATGAAGATCCACGTCGAGCCCCAGATCAGGCAAAGGATTATCCATGCGAGGATGTTCATCTAGCTTCTCTCGTAAAAGCTGAGGCTTGTTTCGCCTTGCTTTAGGATACGCCAGCGTCGTAGTTCGCCGACCGAATCAGGAAGCGGCGTTTTGGTGTGGTGCTCCGCGATGAGCATTCCTCGCTCGTTCAGAAGGTTCGTTTCCGGAGTTCCAAACTCGTAAAGAACGACTCCGTAATTCGAATCGTAAGGCGGATCGAAAAATACGATATCCCAGCCGGTATCGTATTTTCTCCCTGTGAAATTCTCGGCAGTGTTCGCAAGTACTTCGGTTCGCTCTTCGGAAATGCCTAGGAGATCGAGGTTCTCTTCGATCAACGCACAAGCCTTTCGCGACTTATCGACGAAGGTAACGTGCGAAGCCCCGCGTGACACAGCCTCGATCCCGATGGCACCCGAGCCCGAGCAAAGATCGAGAAATCGGGCCCCCTCGATATTCGGGGCAAGCACGTTGAAGAGTGTTTCGCGAAGACGGTCCGAGGTCGGCCGAGTGCGGGAGTCCGGCGGACTCTTGATGACTCGGCCGCCGTATTCTCCTGAGATAATTCGCATCGATTCCTATTCTAGCGGCCGGTGCCGACATTGTCGCGTTCGCGAGGAATCAAGAGGTTCCAACGCGGGCCGCCGGATATATCCGCGGTTCAGAGTTCAAGCTTTAGCTTGTTTGGCCTGCATTCGATCTTCGCTAGATCGTCGTCTACAAGCTAAAGCTTGAACTTTGAACGATGAATTTAGTACAAAGGCTCCTATCCAATTCCGGCCAGCTTGAACTTGGCGTCGGAGCGAACCTTTTTGATCAGTGCCGTCGTTTCTTTAGAGTTTCGCTGCGTAGTTAGGAGTTTCTCGGCGGCGGTGCGGGCAATGTCGAGAATCTCGATGTCGCGGATGATGTTCGCGATCTTGAAGAGCCGTACGCCCGATTGGCGGGTGCCGAATATCTCGCCCTGGCCTCGGATCTCCAGGTCCTTTTCGGCGATCTTAAAGCCGTCGTTGGTTTCTTCCATTATCCCGAGACGTTCTTTGGCAACGGCGGTCTGTTTGTCCCCTGTGACAAGCACGCAATAGCTTTGCTCGGCTCCGCGTCCGACGCGGCCTCTGAGCTGGTGAAGCTGGGAGAGCCCGAAGCGTTCGGCGTGTTCGATGACCATCAGGGAAGCGTTTGCCACATCGACGCCCACCTCGATGACAGTTGTGGAGACAAGAATGTCCAGTTCGCCGCTGACGAACTGGCGCATCGTCACTTCCTTTTCGGCCTGCTTCATACGGCCATGGATCAGGCCGACGCAGTGGGTCGGGAAGATCTTATCGCGAAGCAGTTCGAACTCTATGGTCGCGGCCTTTAGATCAAGCTTTTCGGATTCTTCGACGAGCGGATAGACGACGTAAACCTGTCTCCCGAGAGCAATCTCTCGTTCCATTCCTTTGTAAACGCCGGCTCGCTGATCTTCGCCGAGAACGACGGTCTTGACGGGAGTTCGCCCGGGCGGAAGTTCGTCGATGATCGAGACGTCGAGATCGCCGTAGACCGTCATCGCGAGCGAACGCGGGATCGGCGTGGCGGTCATTACGAGGATGTCGGGCTTTGTTCCTCGTTTGCTTATCTCGGCACGCTGAAGAACGCCGAAACGATGCTGTTCGTCGACTACGGCCAGGCCGAGATTCTCGAATTCAACCGCGTCCTGAATGATCGCGTGTGTTCCGATCACCATTTGCACGTCGCCGTTTCGTATCGCCTCGTGTACCTTGCGCTTCTCGGACACTTTCATGCTTCCTGTGAGCAGGCCGATGCGATAGCCCGTTTCGTGGAAAAGTGAAATGGCCTTTCGCGCGTGCTGCTCGGCGAGGATCTCGGTCGGTGCCATGAGGGCCGTCTGATATCCGTTCTCCACCGCGGCGAACATTGCGAGGAAGGCAACGATCGTCTTGCCGCTGCCGACGTCGCCCTGAACGAGACGGTTCATCGGCTCGTCTGACTGCATGTCGGCGAAGATCTGTTTGGTGACGCGACGCTGGGCTTCAGTCAGCTTGAACGGCAGTAGTTCTGCCATGCGGGTCCTAGTCGTTTCGGGGATCTCGATGACCGTGCCCTTCGGTTCCTTTCGGCGCTCGCCGCGTTTGAGCTGGAGGGCGAATGAGAGCCAGAAGAACTCTTCGAAGATGAGCCGCTTGTGAGCGCGGCTTCGGAACATTTCATAGTCAGCGATGCTCGAATCCTCGGGCGGGAAGTGGATGTCCGCGAGGGCTTGACCGCGGTCGAGCAGATCATTGCCGCGTACCACGCCTGACGGTAGACTTTCGACTACCGATCCTTGTTCGAGATTTCCAACTACATCGAAAATTATTTCCCTTAGTCGCTTTGTCTGAAATTGACCGAGTTTGCGGTAGACGGGAACTCGACGAGCGGTGTGTACCTTTGCGAACTCGGGGTTCTCGGTATCTTCGTCCAGATTCTCTTCAGCATCGGGGTCGGGGAGTTGGCTCTTGAGCAACTCGGGTTCTTCACTCGGCAAGACCTCGAGTTCGTCGGGTTTAGCCAGCTTGAGGACGAAGGTTCGACGGCGAGCGTCCCACTCCCATTTACCGAACGCTGCGAATCGAGTTCCGCGGGCGAAGCGTTTCGCGTAATATTCGATCGTCTGCGTTGCACCTTTCCCCGAGATGAACCAGAAAACGACTACCGGCTTCTGGGTACGTTCGCGGTTGCTGCCGGAGACCTCGAAGATATAGAGGGCCGGCTTCTTGAAATCCCGATTGCGGCCGACCCGATAACCACCGCTCACGCCCGTATAGAGTTCGACGGTCGCCTCGATACCGTCGTAGAGTTGGTCGATCTGAATGAAGCTCGACCGGTCTTCATAGCGCATCGGGAAGTAGTTGAGCAGGTCTTCAACCGTTGCATCCGCCGGGTCGCTTTTCTCCGCAAACAACGCAACCGCCACCGCAAGCTTCTTCGACATATGCGCTGAGAGATGAGCGATCGTGTGGCGATGAAGTTCGAGGATCGGTGTGTCGAGAATGACGGGATCAGAAGGCATGTTTGTTCAGGATACTATAGACAAACGGTATACTGCGGTGCCAACCAGCAACGATTCCCTTGGCATCTTTAGAAATGTTCTGTTCAGCCGAGTGAATTCGATGGTGGTCTCATCAAAGTGCTCTAATAACAAAAGCTCGACTTCGAGGCCCGCGCGCTTGAATGCTTCCAAAAACTCGTGATGTCGACGACGGTTCGGCGCTCCGCGGTTCGAACCCGTAAGCCGCCACGTAAAATCGGAAAAGCGCAAAAACGTAGTCGGGTCACGATAAGAGAACCAGACATCATGCGGACCGAAGTCGACACGATGCAGTCCCACTCCTCCGGGCTCGAGCAGCCGTTGGTGGATCTCTGCAAAAGCGTCCAGATCCGTGACGTGTTCACCGACTTGGAAGGAGCAGATGATGTCGAATCGGCTTTCCGTGACGGCGGCCTCCAACGACTGCCGAATCAACTCTACGCGGCTTTTATACTCCTCAGGAAAATCCTCGGCCGAGAGAGTCTCGTCCCAAGGAATCGAGGGATAAAACCCGTCCCAATTACGCTGAATCTCGCGATACCAATGCTTCGCAGCCTCACCGGTGTAATCCCCGGGAAACCTGTCGATGACGCCGTAACGGGATGCCCCAGCGGCGAGGATGCTCAATCCGGACGTAAGATAGTCGCCAGCACCGATCTCGCAGACCGATCTCTCGCGAAGATCGCCGACGTGATCGAGGAGCAAGTTCAACCCAAGAAATGCATTTCGACTTAATATATCGGACACGCTTCCGCTGTCAGAGAATGCTCTCGGACTGCGAGCGCGCCATCGCCGGACGGCAGGAATTCCCATCAAGAAATTCTTGACGACCTCCTGGCTGAGATCGTAAGCCATGCAGATTGGGCCCGATCGATTACACTCCATAGATAAAGTTGATCTCGCGGCAGGCCGCGGCTATGTCTCTAAACTAAACGGGTTGAAGTCGGTGTCTTTGTCGTAGTGATCCTCATTCTCGGCTCGCTTTAGCAACCCGACAATGATGTACGTGAACGGAGTTGCTAAGACTTCCCACATTACCTTGATAAAGTAGTTGCCGATCATCACGCTGATGAGCTGTTCGTTCGACCATGTGCCGAAAAAAGCGACGGGGTAGAAGATCGCGGAGTCGGCGATCTCGCCGAGAATAGTCGACCCGATGGTGCGCATCCACAGGAAACGGCCGGCCAGCCAGACCTTCATCTTCGCTATGACGAATGAATTGACGAACTCGCCGATCCAGAAGGCGAGCAGCGAAGCAAGGACGATCCGCGGTGTTTGGCCGAAGATGAAGTTGACAGCCGCCTGATGTTCGGCGGACATCGTTTTTGCAGACGGCAGCTGCGTGATGGTGAACGACATCAGCGAAGCGAAGATGAGGGCTCCGAAACCCGCCCAGATGACTTTGCGTGAGCGGGCGTATCCATACACCTCCGTGAGAATATCGCCGAAGAGGTAGCTGATGGGGAAGAAAAGTACCCCGGCCCCGTAGATGTATTCGCCGTAGAAGGGAAGGTCGACGTAGGAGACCTTGTGGACGCCGATCAGGTTCGAGCAAAGCAAAACGGCCACGAAGGCCGCCATCAGAAGATCGTAGTATTTGTATTGTCGCCGCGCTTCCATTGGGCGAGATTGTAGCAGATTATTACCCCGAGCCGCCCGATCGCGAGGCACCCTAACGATCGCGTTTCCGGCCAAGAAAAAGCGGAGCCGGGTGCTCGTACATCCCGATTCCGCAAATTAAAGGAGAAAACGCTGTTTTGAACTTAAGCGAGTGCGTTTACGTGCTTGGTCAGACGCGACTTGTGGCGGGCGGCGGTGTTCTTATGAATAATGCCCTTGTTGACCGCCTTGTCGATAAGAGAAACCGTCGGAGCTAGAATTTCTCCGCTGGCTGCTTTATCCTGCGCCGTAAGCGACGTGCGAAGCTTCTTGATCTGCGTGCGCAGTTTGCTGCGGTTCGCACGGTTGATGCCTTTACGTTTTTCGTTTTGCCGAATTCGCTTTTCGGCTGACTTGTGATTTGCCATTGTCTATCTTAAAAAATCTAAAAACTGACCGCCTGACACGGAAACTCAAAAGCTTACATGTCAGGCACTGGAGTGTCAAGCGTGCTCATACGTCCACGCGGGAGGCAAACCCGTGCATAACATCCACGAATAATACGAATATGGGCGGATAGAATACGAATTCTGGTTTGAGGCTGTCCGAGAACATCGCCGGCATCGAGGTAGGGAAGATCTGAAATATGTTGCCGATCAACAGGCCGATCCCGAAACTCAAGCCGACGCCAAGAATCAGGAATCCAGTGGCAAAGGCTCGCGAAAAGGGCTTTGTCTTCGGCTCGTTGCCATCGAGGATCGATTCGTGGATTTCCTCGCCGTATGTGAACCTTTCGAGCCCGTCCTTGATGCGTCCCCAAAGATGGATCACACCGGCAATAAACAGCGAAACCAGGAGGATCTTTCCGATCATCGCCGAATTTTCAAAGATCTGCGGCCGAAGCATCGCAACCACGAGGCACGATACGAAAAGCGCGACGGTCGGAAAGATCACCTTTTGAAGGGCGATAGACTCCCGGCGTTCCTCAGCGATCATCCGATCAATGATCTCGTTGTAGCGATGCTCGTAAACCATCTGCCGCCATCGGCGCGCATGAGTGTTGGAAGATTCGAACAGGGAATCCCCGCCGTCACTCGAGGAATAATGCATTTGGGCGTGCAGCAGCCGTTTATCGTACACCGAACGCGACTTAGCGTTGCCGAGGATCTCCCACGCTTCGGCGATCTGTGCGAAGGCACGTGCCGTTTCTTCGGAACCCTGATTCTTGTCCGGGTGAAGCCTACGCGCTAACCGACGATACGCGGATTTGATCTCCGTCCTGCTCGCTTTTGGTGAAACTTTTAATATCTCGTAGTAGTTTGCCATCTACGAAACTTCTTAGGGGAGGCCCGTCTTTTCAGTTTGCGGGGTGCCGCAATCGACCTCCATATAATAACACAATCTTACAGCAGTAAAGTCGGACGTTGTCTAGTCTAGTCGGTCGATCTGCAGGCTGATAGGGGCTGCTCCGGACAACTGTACCGCGTCGACGACCTTCGCGACCGTGCCGTAATCAAGGTTCTTTGGAGCCTTGATGAAAACTGTGCGTTCGTTCTCAAGATTCTGCTCGCGAGCGGTGAATATATCTTTCAATCGGGCGATAAGAGCGCCCGGTGAGCCGGCCGTTGCGTCGAGTGTCTCGGTGTTCAGCCCTAGAGCAGTGTTAGCGCCGACGGTCACTATCAGCATTTGAGGATGCACTTTTGCTCCATCGTTTATTGGCTCGGATGGCACGCTTGCGTCGAACTTGCTGGGCTTAACGGGCGTGACAACCATGAAGATGATCAGGAGAACGAGGAGCACGTCGATCAACGGGGTCACGTTTATCTCGGGTTTTGTCATTGGAACCTCCGGTGTGGATTCGAACTGAGAGGTTAGACACCAGGGCGGTAGAAAAGTTCCGGACTATTCCGCGACTTCATTCGGGTCAATGCCAAGGGCGTCGAGGAGTGCTCGCGATTTTGTGACGGTCTCATCCCATTCCTTTTCGGGGTCGCTGTCAATGACTATGCCGCCACCTACGTTGAATGTCGCGCTTTGGTCCTTTATCACCATTGTCCGGATGGCCACGCTGAGATCGAGCGACTGCTCGATGCCGAACGACGCCGGCATGTAGTAACCGATCGCTCCCATTGAGAGGCCGCGGGGAGTTGATTCGAGACGGTCTATTATTTTCATGGTGCTTAATTTAGGGGCACCGGTGATGGATCCGCACGGAAATAGCGCAGCGAGGATCTCGCTGAATTTGAGTTTCGGGCGAAGATTGCCGCTGATAGTCGAGACGAGATGAAATAGTGAAGGATGTTCTTCGATCTCGCACAGACTTTCGACCGCGACGCTGCCGAATGCGCAGACACGTCCGAGGTCGTTGCGGAGCAAGTCGACGATCATTGTGTTTTCGGCTCTGTCTTTGTCGCTGTTTAGGAGTTCGTTGCGAAGCCGCTCATCCTCGATCAGATCGGCACCCCGAGGACGGGTCCCCTTGATCGGCGAAGCGGAGATCGATCCGTTCTCGATCTTGAAGAACCGTTCGGGTGAAGCTGAAATGACGGTCGAGCCAGGACGTTTGATATAGGCCGAGAATGGGGCGGGATGCCGTGATCGAAGGCGCTGGAAGACGGCGGACTCGGAAACGTTCGGATGCAGTCTCGCTTCGATCTGCCGAGTTAGATTTGTCTGGTAAGTGTTACCGCATCGAATTTCTTCCTTGATCGCTTCGATGGTTTGCAGATAGACGGAACGGGCAGTGCTGGATCGAGCAGAGACCGCGGGAATATGGGCGCGAACGGGCGGTTTTGGTGCAATCGATGATCGCTCGAGATCGCTTACAGCCGAATCGCTACCAGTGATGTTCGTGCTTCCACTGTCGTAATCGTGAACAATAAGACTGTTAAAGGTTGCGATGAATGCAAGTGGTTCCGCCCCGACGCGGGCCGACGAAACTCCCTGGATGTGGTTGCCGAGATCGTACGAAAGCGTGAATATCGCCGCCTCATTCCCGCCGACTATACGATCTAATTCTTGGAGAGCGGTGCGACCATCGTCGGCGATGATAATGCGGCTTGGCGAGAGTCCTGCGATGAGTAGGTGTGAATTGAGATGTCCGACGCCGCAGCTGTCGAGTATGCACATTCCCTCGTCGTCCGAGGCGAGCAGTCGATCGACGAGATCGTCGGCTGAGATGTGGAGTTCGCGCACGGCGAAATCTTATCACGCGGATCGCTGCTGAGAATTTCGCGTTGACTGCGATTTCGCGTTAAGATGTTCGGAATAAACCCCTCATCGGCCTCTCTCGTTAATTTTATATGGCAATGAATTCGGAAACGTACAAGCTCGTTCGAGGTCTCGGACTCGTAGCGGCAATTTCTGTGATCATCGGGAACGTTATCGGCACCGGCGTTTTTCTAAAGGCCCGTGTGATGACTTGTAACGTCGGCGAACCGTTCTGGGTGATCATGGCTTGGATCGCCGCCGGGATCTTGTCGCTGGCAGGCGCTCTTACCTACGCAGAGCTGACCGCGATGAAGCCCGAGGCTGGCGGGCCGTACGTATTCTTGCGGGATTCGTACGGGAAACCCTCGAGCTTTTTGTTTGGGTGGATGCAGATGTTTATCGCACGGACCGGCGCCCAGGCAAGTGTCGCGGTCGTGTTCGCAATTGCCGTAAACGATTATCTCGGTGGAGCATTGAAAAAGACGCTTTTCGCGACGTCGATATTCGGTTATCCGTTCGAGATCTCGACGCTTCAGGTTATTGCCGTAATGGTGATCGTCATCTTCACCACCATCAATTGTCTTGCGGTGTCGCTCGCGGGCCGTATCGCGACCGTCCTGACATTCGTGAAGATCGCACTGGTTCTTCTTGTCGGATTGGGAGCATTCCTTTTCGTTTCCGGTGGAAGCCTTGCTAATTTTTCGCTGGCGGCGACTAGTGGAACTTGCGAGGGTGTCGCATCGAGCGTCACTTTCGGCTCGCCGGATTACAGTTTCTTTGCCGGTTTGCCGCTGCTATGCTCGGTGCTTTGTGGGGCTACGATGGTTGGGACAATCTCTCGTTCGTTGCCGGTGAGGTAAAGGATCCGAATCGGAATATCCCTATCGCGATCATCGGAAGCGTGCTGCTGATCATTGTCCTTTACGTCGGCGTTCACTTTGCTTATTTCTATGTGCTGGATCCGACGACGATCGCCTCGGTTTCGAAAGACTCCTCAGTTGCAATGTCGGTGATAAGCAGATTCTTCTCGGCAGATCTGGCAAGCGTTGCAACCGGTGCCGCGGTTGCGATTTTCACAATTGGCCTGATGCTCTCGTCCCTGGGAACACTGCATACGTCGATACTAAGCGCGTCGCGTGTACCTTACGCAATGGCTCACGACCGGCTGATGTTCCCGACGTTCAAAAAAGTGTCGGTCAACCACGTGCCGATCAATGGAGTTTTGTTTCAAGGGGTGTGGGCCAGCATCCTCGCCCTTTCGGGCTCGTTCGACACGCTAACCGACTATGTGATCTTTGGTTCGTGGATCTTTTACGGGCTGGTGACATCTTCGATATTTATATTTCGCCGAAAGTATCCCGATGCGGTCAGGCCGTACAAGGCCTGGGGATATCCCGTCGTTCCTGTGATCTTCTTGCTTGTTACGGGCTGGCTGCTTGTCAATACGATCGTGACCTCGCCGGAAAGTTCGCTAATTGGCATCGGACTGATAATTCTGGGATTACCGGTTTATTTCTACTTAAATAATAAGGGCTCGAATGGCCCGGAGGATCCCGGAAATGATGAAGAAGGAAATGCCCGACAGGCGGGTTAGCACGGATCGACGAAGCGCGAGACGTTTTACGGTCACGATCGAGATCGTGTGGGAATATTTGGGCGAGCGGCATCCCGGTACGATCAGCGACTTAAGCGAAGGCGGCTGTTTTGTGCTGACTGGGATCGATGTTAATGATAATGACGAGGTCGGAGTGTTTCTGCCCATCGGGGAAGGAATGAAGGTTCAGTATATCGGCACGATAACGAATCACTTCGATGAGATCGGGTTTGCCGCCCGGTTCACACGCCTCTCCGAGGCTCAGCGGAACGTATTACGGAGTTACCTTCTCGGGGAAGAAGAGGCGAAGGCGGATTAACTATGCCTCGCGGGCAGCGATCGCCTCGGCGGCTACCTCACGGTCGTCGAAGTGAAACTTTTCGTTTCCTATGATCTGATAGGTCTCGTGACCTTTGCCGGCGATGATAACAACATCGCCGGTTCTCGCTTCTTTGATCGCCTCCCGAATGGCCAAACGCCGATCCGATATAGAACGAAAAGCCTTTCCGCTCGCCTGCACCCCGACCTCGATCCCTTCGATCACCTTTAGCGGATCCTCGGTCCGCGGATTGTCCGACGTGATGAAAACCATATCGCTATTCTCACCCGCGACCCGGCCCATGGGCTCACGTTTGGTCTTATCTCGATCCCCTCCGCAGCCAAATACCGTGATCACTCGTCCGTTGGTGAGAGGGCGGGCGGTTTGTAAGGTATTCAGCAGGGCATCGTCTGTATGAGCGTAATCGACAACTACGGCAAAGTCGCCTTCGTGCGGAACCCGTTCGAAACGGCCGGGAGCACCGACACAGGTCGAGAGGCCGTTCACGATCGAATCAAGGCTGTAGCCGAGCTCGAGGGCCGCGGCAGTTGCCGTAAGCATATTGTAAACATGAGGACGGCCGACCAGCGGGGAACCGATCTGGCGGTCACCACCGGGCGTTTTCAGTAGAAACGTCGTGCCGGAAAGAAGCGAGACCTCCATGTTATCTGCGACAAGGTCCGCATCTGAATGGGGTTTCTGTGAGATCGTTACCACCCGCTGTCCGCCGGATCTCAACTCATCGGTAAGTTTCGCCCCCCATGCGTCGTCAATATTGATCACGCACGACCCTGGTTTCTCGCCGAGGCGGCCGTCGAAGAGCTTCTTCTTTGCGTCGAAGTAATTCTCCATGGTGCCGTGATAGTCGAGATGATCCTGGGTAAGGTTGGTGAAGATCGCTACTCGGAACCGGAGCCAGTCGCAGCGGTGCAGGTCGATCGCTTGAGACGATGCTTCCATCGCGGCGAATCCGCAGGCTTCGTCCACAGCCTGCTTTAGGAAGCGATTGGTGTCGGAGGCTTCGGGCGTAGTGCGGATCGCCTCTTCGCTCTTGTTGCCGATACGATATTCAACGGTCGTAAGCATCGCGGGCTTCACGCCAGCGGCTTCAGCTAAGGCGTAGCAAAGATAGGTCGTCGTGGTCTTGCCGTTGGTGCCGGTCACACCGACTAGGTCAAGCTTGTGTGACGGTTCGCCGTTGATGATAGATGCGGCTTTGGCTAGCGCTACCCGTGCATTCGCTACCTTCAGCCACGCTCCTGAGAATCCTTGGGGCGCGTCGAACTCCGAGATGATCCCGGCCGCTCCGCGACGCATTACGTCCTCTATGAATCTATGCCCGTCGACCGTCGCACCTTTGATGGCGGCGAATAGCGTTCCATCGCGGACCTGTCGAGAGTCGTGCGTGACGTCGATGGCGTCGGCATCGGTAGGTCCCGAAAGTTCGGCTGAGAGAGCTTCGGATATTGCGGATATGATCATTCAGTTGGCTACCGGTCGCGTTCCGCCCGATTATACGATAGCGAATTATTTTCCACGAACATCGCCCTGCCGATTTCGTACATCTCTCAGACGGAGGTTAATTTCGATGAAGTTGATCAAATTTTTGATGGCGGTGCTGGGGTTGATCTTTGGCGTGATGCTGTTCTTCTGGCTTTTCGGGCTGGTGACGTCGCTGCTTTGGTATGGCATGGTGATCGGTGTTCTCGGTGCTATCGGTTATGGCGGCTATCGGCTATTTAAGAGGGCCGAACAAAGGTACGTCGGCGCCGGCTCGCCCGCCAGCTTGACCGAAGACCGCGATTTCAGTCTCTCTTGGGAAGAATACGACCGCAAATACCTGAAGAAGTAGTCGGCTAGACAAGTTTCGCCGCGTTCGGTAAATTCGAAGTTCATCTCAGATTCGATACTGAGATTCAAGAGCCGAGGTGGCGAAATTGGTAGACGCACTAGACTTAGGATCTAGCGTTGAAAAACGTGCAGGTTCGATTCCTGTCCTCGGCACCAAGTTCTTTGCAGAGGCCCGCGCGTTAGCAAGGACGATACATCCGAGTTGGTTGTATCGTCGTTACTAACGCGCGGGCTTGCGCACTAAGGCGTGTTCGACTTTTACTTGCCCGTTCGATATTCTTTCCTCAGTAAATGAATAGCGAATTAAAGGAAATTTCACCGACACAAAGAGAGCTTCATATAGAGGTCGACCCGGCCGTTATCAAGGAAGCATACGGAAAGGTTTCGAAGCGTTTTGCGGACCGTGCAAACGTTCCGGGATTTCGGAAGGGCTTTGCACCGCTTGACGTAGTACGCCTGCGTTTCAAGGAAGAGATCAAGAGCGAGGTTCTGCAGTTAGTAGTGCCAGATCAGGTCGCCGAAGCGATCCGCGAACACGACCTCCATCCGCTGACCGAGCCGCAGCTGCACCTTGAAGACGTCGAGAACGTTAAGGTCAACGGAAGCGAGCCGATAAAGCTCCACGTGCATGTCGAGGTGATGCCGGAGGTCCCGATGCCGAAATACGAGGGCATCGCGGTAACACGGCGTGTTAAGCCGGTCGAAGACGGAGAGGTTGAGGACCTGATCGCGAATCGCTTGGGTCAGGAAGCAGCGTTGATCCCGGTCGAGGGTCGAGTCTCAGCGCGTGGCGATACCGTGATCGCCGATCTCGAGGGCCTTTTTGCGGACGATCCAGATGGGGAGCCGATCAAGGCCGACGATCTTGAAGTCGTCCTGGGTGACGAAGTTATCGAGAAAGCGTTCACCGAGAATCTTATCGGTGTCAACATAGACGAAGAGAAGGAATTTACAGTTGCGTATCCTGAGGATTTCTCCGCTCAGGCTCTTGCGGGTAAGACGCTTCACTACAAGGCAAAGATCAAGTCGGTAGGGAAGTCGGAAGTGCCTGAGTTGAACGACGAATGGGCGAAGAGTTTGGATGAAGGTTACGAATCGCTCGAAGATCTTCGGAAGAAGTTGCGGGCCGATCTAGAGACTTATGCAAAGTCGGATGCTGATGCCCGACTGCGTAACAATGCGATCGCTAAGATGATCGAAGAAAACGCATTCGAGGTTCCAAGCATACTCATCGAGAATCAGGCGCGAAATCTCCTGAACAATTTCGCACGTGACCTGCAGCAACGTGGAGTCGATCTGAAGACTGTGGAAAACAACTTCGTTGAGATGGCTTATCACCAGATGCGGACGCAGGCGGAACGTGACGTTCGAGGTGCCATGCTGCTCGATAAGATCGCCGAGGCTGAGAAGGTTAAGGTTACTCAGGCCGAGGTCGATGAAGAGATCGGCAAGATGGCGGAGTATTACCGCTCTACTCCTGAGGAATTAAGAGCCTCTCTCGAGAAGCAAGGCGGAACTGGCACCATTGAGAACAACTTGAAGACACAGAAGTCGATCGAAGCGTTGATCGCGAAAGCCAAGGTCATTGACGGGCCATGGGTAGACGATTCGCTCGGCGAGGCGCCCGAAAGCCAAGAAGGCCAGGATAAGCCCAAGAAGGGTGCGAAAGCGAAAACAGCTAAGGCAGCGACTGACGAGGCGAAGGGAACTAAGAAAAAGACTGCAAAGTCGAAGTCGGCTGAATAGGTTTCGAAATAAACGCTGTCGGTTGTAGAATCTGCAATGGCAGTAACCTCAACTGTTTAGCTCGTTTCAATTCACCTTTTACCTAAAGAAGTAGATCAACGAAGAGGAAAGTTATGGCATTAGTCCCAATGGTTGTCGAACAAACGTCGCGAGGCGAGCGTGCGTTCGATATTTACTCACGGCTTCTTAAGGACAGCATTATCTTTATCGGAACTCCGATCGACGATCAGATCGCGAATTTGATTGTCGCTCAGCTCCTTTTTCTTGAAGCTGAAGATCCGGAACGTGACATCAATCTTTATATCAATTCGCCCGGCGGATCGATCACCGCAGGCATGGCCATCTATGACACGATGCAGTTCATCAAAAATGATTGCACGACGATCTGCGTGGGCCAGTGTGCCTCGATGGGGGCACTGCTTTTGACCGCGGGTGCAAAAGGAAAGCGGTTTGCATTGCCGAACGCTCGAATTTTGATCCATCAGCCGTCCGGCGGTGCGTCAGGCCAGGCGACGGACGTCCGCATTATGGCGGAAGAGATCCTGCGAATGCGCGAGATGACCTCACGGATCATCGCAAATCATAGCGGTCAGTCGTTCGATCAAGTTGAGAAAGACGTGGAACGCGACCGTATTCTTACCCCGATACAGGCCAAGGAATACGGGCTGATCGACGAGGTCATTGAACACCGAGAGAAGTAGGTTCAGAGTTCACGCATCAGCGTGCGGCCGGGCAGTTTTACCAAGCAACAGCCTAAAAGCTGAACTCTAAACATATATGGCGAATTTTCGAAGACCGGAAGAATTGCT
>JAQSDP010000447.1 GCA_029945985.1 bacterium
CAAACACGAGTATGGACAATACTGCTTTCAGATGCATTTGGTAACTCTCAATCAATCCCATAAGCTTCCTTGGGGCCAGTTAGCGAGATGAACATCCACTTCGTAGATCCCGTTCGAAGAACTCTTCAGTGGCCGAAGAACTTTGAAAAGATACGGGTCGTATTTGTTGTTGGTACCCAGAAGCGTGTACTCCGTATCGTTCAGACCGGAACTTGAGCCCTCCACCATCTCGTCATTAGTAGACTCGGCAACCATGCAGGTTGCGGCGTAAATTGTACCGTCGTCGAGTCGGTCGACTTGTGTCACCTTGTCGACAAGGGCAACATGAAGGCCGCTTTTGAAAACTATTGCCGTGCCTTCACGAACCTGCTCCAGTTTCCTGATCCGCTTGTCAACCGGGGCCATTACGCTGGCGCCCGTGTTACACGCTTGGTGCGCATTGAGGCCAAAATAATTCGAGGCGAATCCCGAACAATCGATACCTATGTTCTGATCGCAGAATTGCTGCAAACCCGTCATCGATCCGTTCGCCATTCCGAATGCCGCCGCGAGCTTTAGTGCCTTCTTGATATTTTCCTGACTACCTTTTCCAACGAAAACGTTATAAAGCGGAAAGCTGATATCGATCTCAACGTACTGATCGATAGATCGAGGGCGCTGACCCAACTTCATCCTCTAAGTAGTTTTGACTAGTGGAAAGTATACCCAGAATTTGTCCCCACTTATTCTCTGACCGTAGGTTTTTATCTGTGACTTCATCTTTTCGTGAGTCCCGCGGCCAACTAATGTCGATGCACTACCGCCAAGTTCGTTGTTGCGATATTTGTGCACATCGACATTGCACGGAATCGAATTCCCAAATAGTTGAATCGGGAGCTTTCGGTAGACGTTATAGAGTGTATATGGGTTACCAATAGAGGGCATTCTGCGTTCTCCTGATCTAAGTCGTTACTTTTTATCGGCTCAAAGGATTGCAATTCTGGGTTGCGCCGGAGCACACTACGGTGTGATGGCCTGGAGCGTGGTCTTGTTCTTCATCTTCGAGACGGAAGAGGCCCGTCTTTGCTCCGCACAACGTGCAGAAGACTAGTCTGAAGATAGGACGTGAGATCCGGATACTCGTCGTCGATATTGTTTCCACGACCAGTACGTATCTCTTGCTATTTGCTGCCATTGAATCTAAACTTTTCTGCGTAGCGTTAACCCTTTTCGCCGCCGAGCCATTAATACCGCCCGACGGCGACTTTAGTCTTGAGACTTCCCTCAAAGATTTATCTATTTTTTCTCGATGGAGCTAAACGGCAATACCATCAATGGTTTACGTGAGTTTGCGAACTTTCGGCTGGACGTCGCCTCACGTGTCCTTTGGTCTGGCGAAAAGCTCATCGAACTGCCGCCGAGGGCGATCGACGTACTCTGCGTCCTCACCGAACGCCCGGGCGAGGTCGTATCGAAACGCGATCTGATCGACGTCGTGTGGCAGGGTTCGTTCGTCGAGGACAGCAATCTCACCCATCAGATCTACGAGCTTCGAAGGACATTTAGGGAGAACGGATGCGAGGACGATCTGATCCAGACCGTTTCGCGCCGCGGCTATAGATTCGTCAGCAACGTCGAGCAAGTTTTTGATGGCGGACAGCACCTCGTCATCGAACGAACGGTAACGTCTCGCGCTCTCATCGCGGAGATCGAGACACGTGAGAGTGAAACGAAGCAGGTCGCACTTTCGCCAAAACGCCGCCGATCGCGGACGCCCGCAATCCTTGCGATCGTGTCTGCGGCCTGCTTGATCGCCATCGCCGGACTCGCACTTATCTACTCGCGTCAGACTCCGGCCGGCCGCACCGTCCGATCTCTCGCCGTGATGCCGCTTCAGGAACTCGGCGATTCGCGTAGCGACCGATCGGTCTTGCTCGGGATGACATACGCATTGATCTCACAGCTTGGAAGTTCCGCGGATCTGGCGGTACGCCCGCTTTCCTCCTCGATCTCCGCCTCCGCGGCCGACTCCGATCCAATCGCACTCGGCAAACGACTCGGCGTTGATTCGGTCGTCGAATGGTATCTGCAAACTTCAGGCGGGCGGTCGCGCGTCAACGTCCGGCTGATCGAGGTCGAGGACGGCCGTCAACTATGGACCGAGTCTTTCGATTATGACGAGGCGGATCTCTTCAAGATACAGGAAGCGATTGCAGACCGCACTGCGGGGTCGTTGCTCGCAAACCTTACTCCGGAAAGTCTGCACCGCAACCGGCCGACTGCAAATAATGACGCCTATCAGGCATATCTTCGCGGTAGATATCACTGGAACCAGCGAACACGCGAAGGTTTTGAGAATGCTCGCGGGCTATTCGAGCAAGCGATCTCGCTCGACCCAAAATTCGGCGAAGCCCACGCGGGACTCGCGGATGTTTTTCTCGGCCTTTACGACTATGGATATCTTCCGGCCGACCGCTCCATTCCGTTTGCCGCGGCCTCAGTAAACAAGGCTCTCGAACTTTCGCCTAACCTGTCCGACGCCTACTCGACTCTCGCGTCGATCGAGTTTCTCTACAACCGCGACTGGACGGCCACTGAACAGAATTTCAACCGCGCGATCGAACTTGCGCCTAACGACCCGACGCCCAGGCTGAGGTATGGATGGATGCTATCCGTCGCCGGACGCGCCGAAGCCGGCCTCAACCAGCTCCTCGAAGCCGAGAAGCTCGATCCCACCTCGAACATCGTTCAGGCAAACATCGCCTACAATCTGATGATCTCCGGCCGCTTGCCCGAGGCAGCAGATCGCCTTTTAAAGCTCGAAAAGAACGCTCCTAATTTCAGTCTCACGCATTGGTATCTCGGGACGGTCTACTTTCTTCAGGGCAAACCGGAACAATCTCTGGCTGAATACTTCACCGCATACTCGATCGACCAGGGCAGTTCCGATCTGGTAACTCCCATCCGAGCGATGATCGATCGCGGCGACCGTGAAGGGGCATTTCGAACCTGGCGCGAAGACCTCGAAAAGCTCTACAGGGAAGGCTATTTTCCGCCGTCGAACATCGCTCTGGTCGCGGCTCTCGCAAAGGACCGGGAACACACAATGGAATGGCTCCGCGAATCAGAGAGGCTTCGTGACCCGTGGATGCTCCAAATACTTCATGATCCCGAGTACCGCTTCCTCAAGGGTGACACGGAGTTCGAAGCGATGCTTGAAAAGATGAGCTTCGGCCGCAAATGAAGCCGGCTCCGAATTGAACCGAAGCGGTGGCTCTGTTATCCTTCCCCTGATACCTATGACCTCGCGTTGCATAGCCAAACTCCGCCCTGCAGCCGAACGCGCCAATCTTTTTGGCGGCGACTAATTATCTCCGGTCGTTAATGCAGAAGCCCGCGCGCTAGCAAGGGCGTAACATCCAACGCAACCGACCACAGGAGAAATCAATGACACCGACAACCGAACTGGAAGCTCGCAAACGTCCTGAGATCAAGACTGAATTGCCCGGCCCGAAGTCCCTTGATATCATCAACGCCGATGCCGAGTTCGTCACGCCGAGCTACCCGCGCCCGGATTACAAACTCGTAGCCGACCACGCACAGGGCGTGTGGATCACCGACCCGGACGGAAACGTATTCCTCGATTGCAACGCCGGCGTCGCCGTATGCTCGACCGGCCACTGCCATCCGGAGGTCGTCGCCGCGATCCAGAAGCAGGTCAGCGAACTCATACACCTCTGCGGCACCGACTTTTACTATCGTCACATGCCCGAGCTTGGCAAAAAGCTCAACGAGATCGTCCCGATCGACGGCCCGACGAAGACGCACTTCGCCAACTCCGGTGCCGAAGCTATCGAAACCGCGCTCAAGCTCGCGATGTATCACACGCATCGCCAAAAGTTCATCGCATTCCAAAGCTCGTTCCACGGCCGCACGCTCGGAGCCCTGTCGCTGACGTCATCACGCAAAGCACAGCGGCTCGGTTTTATGCGTCAGCCGCTCGACGTAGTGCACATCCCCTACCCGAACAAGTTCCGCCACTTCATCACCGATCAAGCCACCGACGAAGGCACTGTCACGTGCGACGTTCTCACTTGGCTGAACAAAGTTTTCGAAACGACGACGCCTCCTGAAGAGGTCGCGGGAATTGTGCTTGAAGTCGTTCAAGGCGAGGGCGGCTACGTTCCCGCTCCTACGATGTTCGTCAAAGAGCTCCGCCGCATCTGCACCGAGCACGGCATCATGCTGATCGTCGACGAAGTCCAGTCCGGCATGGGCCGCACCGGCAAAATGTTCGCGCTCGACCATCACGAAGGCGTCAAGGCCGACATCGTCTGTATGGCGAAAGGACTCGGATCAGGAATGCCGATCGGAGCCTGCACCGCTCGGGCCGACATCATGGACTGGCACAAAGGTGCCCACGCCTCGACCTTCGGCGGCAACCCCGTCGCACTCACGGCAGCGTTGAGAACTATCGAACTGCTCCAGGGCGGCCTCGTCGATAATAGCCGCGAAGTTGGTGCGTATTTGGAGGCTGGCCTAAACAAGCTGAAGGAAAAGTACGACGTCATCGGCGACGTCCGCGGCTACGGCATGATGCTCGGTGTTGAGTTCGTCAAAGGTTCACGCGGTGCGGACGCCACAGGCGGAAACCCGACCGGTAGGGAGGGTGTCCCCTTACACGACCCCCACTCTCAGGATGCCGACCTCCGCGACCGCGTCGAAATGGCCTGCTACCAAAAAGGCCTCATCATCCTCGGATGCGGCAACAACGCCATCCGCTGGTCACCACCGCTCATCCTCACGAAGGAGAACGTCGACGTCGCCCTCGAAATATTCGACCAAGCCGTCGCCGAATCGATCTAACGGAACGCAGACATTCTTGTCCGCAATCCTAAATATAAGCCCGTGGCAGCAACGTCACGGGCTTTTTTTGTGACCTCAAACATCAACTTTCTGATATACTTCCGCCGTTTTACTTCACCTCTAACCCGCGATGAACAAATACAAAGGCCTTTGGAAATGGATGATCGTCCCGATGGTCATCATGCAGCTCGGTATCTTTATGGACTACTGGGGCGATCTGCGGGAGAACGCCTTTTCGGTTCACGTTCATTATTGGACCGGCACTGCCTGGTATCTGTTTCTCATCATCCAGCCTTATTTCGTCACGCACGGACAGATCGAGCGGCATCGGACGGTTGGGATCATCGGAATGTTTCTCGCGGGCGGCGTATGCCTGACGGCAGTTAGCATGCTGCACCGCGACATTGCGTCTGCCGACAAGTCCATGGCTCAGCCCGAGAGGTTCGGACCGTTCGAGCCGTGGTTCTTCTTCGGCGTCGCTGCGGTCGAGATCGTAATGATGGTCGCGTTCGGCTTCGCTGTGATCATGAGCATCATCCATCGCAAAGAGATCGAAAATCATTCGTGGTGGCTCATCTCGACCGTCTTCTTGATCATGATGCCGGCGCTCGCACGCGGCGCACAGTTCGTGTACATCTGGATGAATTTCCAACAGATGCCGAACGTCGACATTATGATTCCGGGCTACATTTCACAGTTCATTATCCTCGGCTTGATCGTCGCCGCTGCATGGAAGTTCGGAACGCTGCGCCACCCTGCAACCTACCTGGCCGTCGCTGTCAACGCTTCTGTCTTATTCCTTGAACCGATCGGAAGATCAGCAACGGTTGAGTCCATTCTCCGCGCCATTATCAAAAGTTGAAATGGAAAGGCCGGGATCACCCGGCTCTTCGTCGCTATCTCCCATCCGTAAGGACGATCTTGAAATAGACAACCTCGTTTCCGTCCCTTCCAAAAACTGCATTTATAATTGCTGCTAACATTTCTTTACTCCGATGGAAGTCCCGATGACCCAAAGCGAAAATTTGACGCATGCCATTGCTTTTGTCCGAATAGTGTTTCGATGATCGCTGACAACATTTCTTTCCTCTTTCGAATCTACGAGTATTGGTACATGCTGCTTCCCCAACCGCCGACGAAAACAATTGCCGAATAAACTGTGTGTATGATCGCTGCTGTAAACATCCCTCTTATCCTCCTGCCAGCAAGACGCTATCGAAAATCCTTTTTGCGTGATTGCTTCCCAAGCGCACCGCCACCATTCACTATTCACTGTTCACTGCTCACTAAAGAGCCCTTTCAGATCGTAGTTTGCTTAGATATCGTCGTTTCCTTTCAAACCTCGCAAATTCGGCATTTTCATTCAAATCGTGCAAACCATGCATTTTCATGAAAATTGGGATTCCAATTGGATCGGCATCGATCTAAGCTCGACATCCGCGCCGGAAGTGCGCGTGAGATGAGCTATGTTCAACCCCGCCGAAGCCCTCCGAGACAATCCCGCACTCTTCGCCTGTTACCTCCTCTTTATCTATTTCCGAGGCCGCAACGCTGTCCGCATCGAACGCGAGATGCGATCCCTCGGCCACGCCACCTTCCACCGCCGCAACCTTTATCCAAGGGGTCATCAGCCAGGCTGGATCGCAAAGTACGGATGGACTGGGGCGGTGGGCGTCCCGCCCACCATGGTCAACCCGACGCGTGGGAGGGACGCCGACGACTCAGCTCCGTCCGACTTCCACAGTTGGCTTAAACGGGTCTCCCCCAACATGACCTGGGACTGGCGGCATCAGCAGGTGATCATTGAACAGCTCAACAAAGTATCAGCGGGCGACTGCAAACGGCTGATGATCTTCCTCCCGCCCCGACACGGCAAGAGCGAACTCGTCTCAGTCCGCTACACCGCCTGGCGAATGCAGAAAGACCCGTGGATGAACGTCATCCTCGGCAGCTACAACCACAGGCTGGCAGATAAAATGTCCCGCAAGATCCGCACCGTCGTCTGCGATGCTGAATCTATCCGGCTCGGCAAAGGCAGAAACCCGACCGGTAGGGAGGGTGTTTCAGATCAACCGCAGATAAACGCAAATAAACGCAGATCAGACACAGACAGAGAAACGGAAGAAAAAGACATCCGCGTCAATCCGCGTCCATCTGCGGTTAGTTCTTCTGAGTACGGCTCACCCTTTCCCTTCTCACGACCCCGCCCGAAGAACGCAGTCTCAGAATGGGAAACAGCAACAGGCGGCAGCTTTCGTGCGGTAGGGGCAGGTTCAGGCGTGACCGGCTTCGGAGCCAACCTTATCGTCATCGACGACCCCGTCAAGAACCGCGCCCAGGCCGAGAGCGAAACCTACCGCAACCGCGTCTGGGACTGGTACAAAGACGACCTCTACACACGGCTCGAACCCGACGGCTCTATCGTCCTCATCCAAACCCGCTGGCACGAAGACGACCTTGCCGGAAGATTGCTGAGAGACGACCACGACAACTGGACCATCATCAACCTCCCCGCCCTGTCCGAGCCCGACTGGAGCGGCAAGCATCCCTGCTTGCCTGAGCACGAAGTGCGAACGTCAGAAGAATTCGAACAGGATGAAAAAGATAAACAGGATGCTCAAGGCGGAAACCCGACCGGTAGGGAGGGTGTAACCTCAGCACCAGCTGAAGTCCAGCAGACCGTCGAAGCGGACGACCAAGATCCACATCCACTTCATCCTCTACATCCTGTTAAAACTTCCCGGTTCGAATGGCGATCATCTCCAAACATCGCCCTCTGCCCCGAACGCTTCCCCGTCGAGGCACTCGAGCAGCAACGAAGACAACTCGGCACCTACTCATTCTCCGCGCTCTACCAACAACGTCCCACCCCGGCTGGCGGACAGATATTCAAACGCGAATGGTTCAAGAACATCATCGACTTCGCACCGCCCGACCTGAAATGGAAACGCGGCTACGACCTCGCCGTCTCGACCCGTACCGACGGCGACTACACCGCGAGTTTTCGTTGCGCGTTCGATAAACAAGGCAATCTCTACATCTCCGGCGGCTTCCGTCGCCGCATCGAGTTCCCCGAGCAGCGCCGCTACATCATCGACCGCATGCTCAACGAACGCGACACCGAACACGGTGTCGAACTCGCCCTCCACGGTCAGGCATTGATCCAGGAACTGAGACGCGACCCCACGATCCGCGGCAAGTCCCTCTCCGGCGTAAAAGTCTCCACCGACAAACTAACCCGCGCCCTAACCTGGTCACCCCTCGCCGAGGAAGGCAAAGTCATCCTCGTACGAAACCAAAAGGATGAAGGTCGAACGATAAAGGACGACGGTAAGATCTCGGCTTCTACTTCATCCTTCATCCTTTATCCTTCATCCTTCAGCATTTCCGATCTCCTCGACGAACTCACCGCCTTCCCCAACGGCACCCACGACGACCAAATAGACGCCATTTCCCTCGCCGTTCAAATGCTTGCCAAGCGCGAATTCAAAGCCCGCGGATATTTGATCACATAATATATTTTAGTCTTGCCTTAATTAAGCGTTTCCTTTATTATCAAAACCATGGACGTATTCACGGCACTGGCCGAACCGACACGACGGAACATCATGGAAATGCTAGCGGCGAGCGGAAGCCTCTCTGCCACAGACATTTACAAGAACTTCAAGTCGTCGCCGCCGGCGATCTCCCAGCACCTGAAGGTCCTGAAAACCGCAAACCTCGTCCGCGTCGAAAAGCGGGCACAGCAGCGTATCTATTACGTAAACCCTGAACCTATGAAAGAACTAGAAAAGTGGATCCAGATCTTTACCCAACGAATGCAAGACAGCCACGACCGCCTCGAAGCCCTACTTCAGAAGAAGATGTCAGAACCGCCTGCGTAAGCGGGCGGCAACAATGCACAGGCGCGCCCGTTGGCAAGGGCGATACATCCAACGCAATCAATTAAAGGAGGAATAGAATGGCAAACAAAACAGTAGTAACCGCAGAACCCGGCAAACAGGAACTCTTCATCACTCGCGAATTCGACGCCCCGCGCGAACTCGTATATCGCGCGCACGTCGATCCCGAGCAGTACGTCCAGTGGGTCGGCCCGAAAGATCTAGAGATGTCTGTCCAAAAACTAGACGCACGCGACGGCGGTACGTTCGAGTTCACACACGGACGCGACGGCCAAAACTATCGCTTCTTCGGCACATACCACGAAGTCGCCGAGAACGAACGCATCATCGGCACGTTCGAATTCGACGGCCTGCCCGAACGCGGCCACGTCATCATGGGCAAAACGACGTTCGAAGAACTGCCGAACAACCGCTGTCGCCTGACCCATCAATCCGTCTTCTTCTCAGTCGCCGACCGCGACGGCATGGTCCAATCCGGAATGGAACGCGGCGTCCGCGAGGGATATGAAAAACTGGACGACCTGCTCGCGGGTGAGTCGGGCGCCTCGGCCTCAGCATAGTACACTTCCTTAGTTAAGGCGGCGGTGTAAGACCGCCGCAAGAATCCCCCGCGATAAGCCTAAGCAGCAAAGAATATGCGCGTCATCGGACCTTTCATCGCCACCGTTTCTCTATCTATCGCCCTACTGGCGCAAACTCCGCCGCCGCGGGTTGAGATACCGACCGTTCCTGTTAACCCTGCCGACGTTGCCTCAATCGATTCGATCATTAAGGCGTTCTATGAAGCTATCTCCGGCCCGGCCGGGCAGCCTCGCCAGTGGGGTCGCGACAAGACCTTGTATATCAACAGCGTGAAATTCGTATCGATGAGCGAGCAGAATGGCAAAATCGCCATGCGCGTTAGAGATCATCAGCAGTTCGTAGATTCGAGCAATGCCGGTCTGGTTCGAGATGGATTTTATGAGACCGAGCTTGGCCGCATCGAACGGCGATTCGGCAACACCGCCCACGTTCTATCTTCTTACGAGTTCCGCACAAAGCTCGACGGGCCCGTCCTCGGACGTGGCGTGAATAGCCTTCACCTCGTTTTCGACGGCTCGCGATGGTGGATCACCCACGCCATCTGGGACGACGAACGGCCAAACAACCCGATTCCGGCTGACCTCTTGCCGAAGAAATAGAATCTAACGGCTCCTATGAACGATGCCCACCCAAATTCGTTGCGTCCCATACCTGCAATGCTGTACCATACTCGTCCGATGAAGAACACCAATGCGATCGGCATATTGGACTGCAATAACTTCTTCGTCTCGTGCGAGCGGGCGGTGAATCCTGCGTTGAACGATCGCCCCGTGGTGGTGCTTTCGCACAACGACGGATGCGTAATTTCCCGCAGCAACGAAGTGAAAGCGATGGGCGTGAAGATGGCTCAGCCGCTGTTTCAGGTCCGGAAGATGCTCGAAGCCCACAACACTGCGATCATCTCCAGCAACCACTCGCTCTATCGCCAATACGCCGAGCAGATCCACGACTTGCTTATTGAAGATCTCGGCAAACAGGTCGTCGAACTCTATTCCATCGATGAAGCGTTCCTCGATCTCGGTTCGCCGGACAAACTCGTGATGCTCGGCACGCATTTGAAAAAGTTGATATTTGATAAGACCAAGATCCCGGTTTCCGTCGGACTCGCGGAGACAAAAACGCTCGCCAAGGTTGCCAATCACATCGCCAAAGTTTCTGCGAAAACTCAAGGCGTTCTTGACCTCTACGGATCACGCTTCACCGATCTTGCACTCAACCAAACCCCGATCGGCGACGTCTGGGGAGTCGGGCCGAGATCGGCGGTTAAGCTGAAGGCAAAAGGGCTGAACACGGCTTTCGACCTCAAGCAAACAAAGCCGGATGCGGTCCGAGAGGATATGACCATCTTCGGATCGCGAACGGTACTCGAACTCAACGGAATCAAATGCATCCCGGTCGAGATCAGCGAACATCTCGCCAAATCGATCGCACATACCCGAACGTTCGGAAAGCCAATCCGCAGTTTCGAAGAGGTACAGAAGGCGATCTTGTTTTTCACAACCCGCGCACTCGAAAAGATGCGTTGGAACGATCTGCAAACGCGAACTGTCACCGTCTTTTTACAGACCGATCGGTTCCGTTCTGATTTCTATGCGAAATCGTTTTCATACCGCTCGATCTATCACTCGGACGTGACGAGCGAGATATACGAGTGGGTCGATCTTTGTATTCAGGAAACATTCGTCGAAGGCATGGACTTCAAGAAGGCGGGTGTGATCCTTAGCGAGTTGCTGCCCTCGACAGTAATAGCTCCGCGGCTGTTCGATCAGCAAGGCTTCGATCGACGCCATCACTTGATGAGATCGATGGACGAGTTAAACATGCGATACGGACGTGACGTCGTCCACTTTGCCGCCCTGAACACCGAGGGGAAATGGCAGGGTCAGACGGAACACCGGCTCAACGACGAGAACCACAGCGTCGAACGCGACGCCGTCGGCAAGGGGCAAATGTTCCGGCGCTCGATCAGGTTTATGTAAAATGCCCCGCGAAGATCGCGAGGCATTTCAGGCTCTTTGAAAATTGGAACTACCTTTCGTAGACGACTTTTCCGCCTAGTATCGTGGTCAGCACGTTGATCTTGTAAAGTTCGGACGAGGGAATGGCGAACGGGTCGCGGTCGAGAACGATTATATCGGCAAACTGCCCAGGAGCGATCTGCCCCTTCGTTTTTTCTTCGAACGAGGCAAACGCACCGGTCGCGGTATATGCCGTTAGTGCAGTTGGCACGGAAACGCTCCACTGTTTGAGCCAACCGTTTACAGGACTGCCGTCGATGGTCTGGCGATTGACGGCACTGTGAAGGCCACGCCACGGGCTCATCGAGATCGCCGCTGGAAAATCGCTGGAGAAGATCAGCTTCACGCCGGCGAGTTCGAATGCACGCCAAGCGAACGCCCGGCTCGTTCGGTCGGCTCCGATGTTGTCCGACCATACGCGGATCGTCGCGGGATCAGCGTGGATCGGTTCCATCGATGCGATCACGCCTAGTTCTTTGAAGCGTGCTATGTCCGAAGCTTGGATCGTCTCGATATGCTCGATACGGAACCGCGAATCCCGTCGGCCGTTCACCCGGATCGCATTTTCAAAGGCATCGAGCGCCATCCGAACGCCGCGGTCGCCGATGGCGTGAATGTAAACCTGCAGGCCGGCCTTATCCGCCATGCGAACAACATTGTTGAGTTGCTCTTGGGTATACGGCGGCGTGCCCGATATGTCGGGTTTGTTTGTATAAGGTTCGAGCATCGCGGCCGTGTATGATTCGACAACGCCGTCGATCATTACTTTGACCGCCCCAACGCGAAGCATCGGCGAGGATTGCTTCTTGGATAGCTCGGCGATCTTATCGATGTCGGCCTGAGATGTTTGCGGCCCAACGCTAAAAGCAACAGAGGTCCGCACGCCAAGCTCTCCTTTTTCTAGCAGCCCGGAGTAAGGGTCAATATCGCTCTGACCGCCGCCCGCGTTCTGGATGCTCGTGATGCCAAGCGACCAAGCCTGTCGAAAACCTCGCTTCAGTGCTTCGTTCTGCTGCTCGCGGGTCGCAGGCGGAAATTTCGAACGGACGAATCTCATCGCCCCTTCCTTGAAAACTCCGGTCGGCTCGCCGGACGCATCACGAACGATCTCGCCGAAACCGGTGAACTCGGTCGCCTTGGTCACTGTTGCGATCTCAAGTGCCTTGCTGTTCGCCCACGACGTATGGCCATCGTAAGCCGAAAGCACGACCGGCCGATCTTTGACAACCGAATCGATGTCGCTGCGATGCGGAAGCCGCGCGTCCGGGAAGATAGCGTACTGCCAGCCGAATCCGGTGATCCACGGCGCGATCGGATTCTCAGCAGCAAACTTTCCAATCGCCGCTTGGGCTTCCTCGAGCGTCTTCACGGAGGTGAGGTCAACCTGAGTGGTCGTGAGTGATGCAGAGAGAAAGTGTACGTGTGAATCGTTGATACCCGGCATCGCGAACCGCCCCGCGAGATCGACCACGCGGGTATTAGCCCCCCGATGTTTCGCTACGTCGATTTGATTCCCGGCAGCGACGATCTTGTCACCCCTGATCGCAACTGACGTGGCGAACTTCTCAGGAGACTCGGCGGTCCAGATCTTGCCGTTGGTCAAGATCAGATCGGCAGTCTGGCCAAGAGCAGAACCGAATGAAACGACGGCAACTAGAAGCAATGTGTAGAGTGTCTTCATATGAACCAAAAAAGGGATCGACACAACCGATCCCCTGCAAACTATCAAGAATGATCGGACGAAATCAACCCTTTGCCTTCTTGATCTCCTCGACCAGCACCGGAACGGCTTCGAACAGATCGCCGACAATACCGTAGTCGGCAATGTCGAAGATCGGAGCACCGGAATCCTTGTTGATCGCTACTATCGTTCCGGCATTCTTCATTCCAACGATGTGCTGGATGGCTCCGGAGATGCCAAGTGCGATGTAAAGCTTCGGTGCAACGGTCTGACCCGACGAACCGATCTGCCGGTCGATCGGCAGCCATTCGCTGTCGCATATCGGACGCGATGCGGCCAGGTCCGCACCGAGGGCATCGGCTAGCTGCTGAGCAACCGCGATGTTCTCCTGCGACTTGATCCCGCGGCCGATGGCAACGATTATCTCGCTCTTTGTGAGATCGACCGAAGCCTTTGCTTCCTGGAACGGCTCCTCGGGAGTCATGCGAATGTCGCCAACATTGACGTCCACTGTCTCTACACCAGCGGATCCTTTCACAGCATTATCTCCGCGGAACGATCCGGACTGGAAGGTGACGAAGTACGGAGCGTTGCCGCCGATAGTGACATCGGCGTCGAGCTTACCGAGAAAGATACGTCGAGTCAGGACAATCTTGCCTCCATCGGCTTTATATCGGATGCAGTCGCCGACGACTTCCCTGCCGAGCCGAGTCGCCACCTTCGGAGCGAAGTCACGAACCTGATAGGTGTGCGACATCACAATGTACTGCGGACTCGTCGCGTTGATCACCTGCTCCCAAGCATCAGCGTACGCATCCGGCGTGTAAATACCAAGCTTGTCGCTCTTCGCGACGATGACCTTTTCGAGATCGTATCCGGCGATCTCCTGAGCCAGTGCACAGTCGCCCTTATCGCAAGGGATGACCGCCGAGACCTTAAGCCCGAGATCCTTTCCGATCGATTGTGCCGCAGTAATTGCCTCGAGCGAGGTCTTATTGAGAACGCAATTTTTATGTTCGATGAATACGAGGATCATATTACCCGCACCTCCGATCGCAGCTTCTCGACCAATTCGACAGCTCCGGCCTTGGCATCGCCGTTGCCGAGGATCTGCGTCTGTTTTGTCTTCAGCGGCATGTAAACTTTCTCGATCGCCTGTGCTCCGGCAAACGCTTCGATCGAAGGGGTCACGTCTTTGATCTCCTTCTTCTTCGCCGCCATGATGCCCTTCAGAGAAGCATATCGGATCTGCGAAATTCCCGATTGGATAGTCAACAGTGCCGGCAGCTTATAGGTAAACCATTGATACCAACCGCTCTCCAATTCACGTTTCACCCGAAGCGTTTCGCCAAGCGAGGCACGATCGACTTCGATAACGATCGTTGCGTGCGGAATGCCGAGGAGTTCGGCAAGCACCACGCCGGTCTGCCCGTAGCTGGCATCATCCGACTGCAGGCCGGTGAAAACAAGGTCGGCATTCTCTTCTCGGA
>JAQSDP010000448.1 GCA_029945985.1 bacterium
AAAATCATGCATCTACCCACGCGCGTTTTACGTAAAAGGCCCGTCTGCGTTAACTTCTAACAAGTCAGAATGCTGATCTCTCTATTAATTGTTGCGGCCATTACCGCGGGCGGGCTCGGGCTTACCTACCTGATCGAACGGGACGAGCCCCTGCTCTGGCGCATTGCTGCGGGGAATGTGATCGGCTCGGCCATCTTTGGAACGGTTGGGTTTTGTCTCGCGATGGCCTTTGGCCTGAATGCCGAGACCGTTATGGCCTCGCTGATAATTGTTTTCGCCGCTGGATTTATCGTCGTGCGCGGCGAGCGTCGGAATCGGTTTGATCACGACCTCGCCAAAGCCCGCGGGAAGATCCAGGGATCGAACACCGCCAAGATCCTACCGTTTTTTTATTACGCTGGATTCCTGATCTTGCTGGTGTTTTTCTTCGACCGGGCAATGATCCAGACCGATCAGGGAATTTTTACTGGTGGGTCAAATAATCTCGGAGACCTGCCATTTCACCTCGGTGCTATCTACAGTTTTTCGGAAGGAATGAACTTTCCTCCAGAGAATCCCAACTGGGCCGGAGCCACGTTTTCATACCCGTTTATTCCGGATCTCATCACCGCGAGCTTCTTAAAGCTGGGCATCAGTGTGAGAGATGCGATGTTCATTCAGAACGTCTCGTGGGCGTTTTCTCTATTGGTGCTATTGGAAGCATTTGTACGGCGATCGACAGGCCTGAAGAATGTCGCGAAGCTTGCTCCGGTGCTGCTATTCTTCAGTGGCGGGCTTGGTTTCATTTGGTTCCTCGGCTCGACGGACGGCTTGTGGAACCTGACCAAGGACTACACGATCGGCGACGAATTCCGCTGGGGCAACTCGTTGACAACACTCTTTCTAACCCAACGAAGCCTGTTGCTTGGAATGCCCATCACCCTGATCGTTCTGGGATTTTTATGGAGATGTTTCGCCCCACAGGACATTAATAAAAGGGCCGACTTCCTAGCTGCCATAACTCTCGGGATCTTAGCCGGCTGCCTTCCGCTTATTCATCTTCATTCGTTAGCCGTCCTTTTCGTGGTCAGCGTTTTCGTGCTCGCAATGAATCGGAACCGTTGGCGAGAGGTCGTTGCCTTCGGTATCGGGGCAAGCGCCATCGCTATTCCTGAGCTTTTATGGTCAATGTCGGGCAGTGCGACACGAGCTAGCGAATTCCTCGCGTGGCATTTCGGCTTCGATTCGCGTGATACGAATATTTTTTTGTTTTGGATCAAGAATACAGGGCTCTTCGTACCGCTGATCGCGTTCGGGATCTATCTTCTATATCGGCCGCAAACCAACGAGAGTATTGTAAAGAAAAAGGAAAAGGATAAAACGAAGAGAGAACGCGAGGACGCATTGAACCCGGCTTCACGATTCGGCCTCGTATATTTCTACATCCCATTTGTGTTCCTTTTTCTGCTTGCAAACGTGGCGAAACTGGCTCCGTGGGAATGGGACAACATCAAAGTTCTGATCTATTGGTTTGTGGGATCGCTGCCATTCGTCGTCATTGCACTTGCCTGGATGTGGCAAAAGGAAACGAGCTGGAAAGTAGTTGCAGTACTGGCCGTTGTAATTCTCACGGCGTCCGGCGGGCTCGATGTTTGGCGGACGGTATCGGCGCAGATCAACTATCCCGTATTCTCGCCAGATGCTATCGCGGTCGCGGGCCGGATCAGAGCTGTAACCCCTCCTCGTTCGATGTTTCTGAATGCCCCGACATACAATTCTGCCGTCGTGCTGACAGGCCGCCGTTCGCTGATGCGATATCCCGGACATCTGTCTTCGCACGGCATCGACTATATGGGTCGCGAAGAGGACGTGAAAAAGATCTATCGAGGCGGGCCGGAAGCTATCGGATTGATGGAAAAATACGGAATAGAATACGTGATGATATCGCCTGAAGAGCGAGAAATGAGCCCGAATCAGGAGTATTTTTCACGATTCCCGATCGTCGCCCAATCGGGCCAGTATCGCGTTCACAGGATCAAGTAGAAGATGACGGAAGAAGCGGAAAAGCCTACCGAAAATGAGAAGCCATCGCAGTTGATGTGGTTCGTGTCGTGCGGCCTCGTGACGCTGCTCGCAACTTTTCTTCGCTTCTATTGGCTTGGCCTAAAGCCCTTTCACCACGACGAAGGCGTTAACGGATGGTTTCTCACAAACCTCTTTCGCGACGGTGTCTATAAATACGACCCCGCTAACTATCACGGTCCGACTCTTTATTATATTTCGCTCGCGTTCGCCGACGTGTTCGGGTTGGACACGATCGCAATTCGTTGGAGCGTTGCGATCTGGGGTGTGCTCATCGTTGTGCTCGCGTTCTACCTACGGCCTTACATCGGGCAAGTCGGCTCATTAGCTGCAGCGGCATTCCTCGCGATCTCGCCAGGGATGGTTTATATTTCCCGGTACTTTATTCACGAGATCTTCTTCGTCTTTCTAGCGATAGGATTTCTACTCGCGGTGCTGATGTTCATGGATCGTGAGCGGCCGGGGCTCGGCTCGATCACGTGGATGGCTCTCTTGCTGCTCGTTTGTGTCTCGCCACCTGCGATGTATCTGCCGCACCAGTTTGCGGGAGAGAGTGTCGCGATGCTTTGGTTTATCAGGCTCGGCCTTTTTGCATTCGCGGGTGCGTTGGTCTTTTTTCTCATCAAGTTATTGCTCGAGTGGAATGGCGGCCGGCCTATCTATTTACTCCTCGCTTCGGCCTGTGTCGCCCTGATGTTTGCCACGAAAGAGACGTCGTTTATCACCCTCGGCACCATGGCGATCGCATGCGTGTGCATTTGGGCACGGGAGAGGATCAACGAAGCCGCGGACAAAAAAGAGTTCCCTTTGAGGATTCTCGGTGCAGCCGCAGCTGGGTCAATATTGTTCGCATTTGCGATCTCGCGCCGCTTGCCTGAGATCGCCACTGATTTCGGCAAGCGGTCGTTCGACATACTTGGAGCGGGCTCGGCGGATACCTTTACGAATCTGTTCTATTTGATCGTTGCTGTCGTCCCGCCAGCGTTGGTCTATCTCATATACACCTTCGACGCTGGCGGCGATCATGTAGAGCCGGAAGCGACACTCTCGCTCAGATCATTCCGCGATGGGATCGGCTCCGGGCAGAACCAGCTTCTGCTGATAACCGCTTCAGCAACTCTGATCATCTACCTGATCGTACTATTCTTCTCGTCCTTCTTTACCTACGCCGATGGAGTGAAAGGGTTCTTCGAAGCCTATGAGATCTGGACGAAGACGGGCAGCAAGGATCACACCCAGAACGGTATCTGGGCATATATCGACTGGGGCTTGAAATCGGACGGGCCGATCATGATCCTCGCACTTGTGGGGACGGTGGTGGCGTTGGTGCGAGGGAAGAATCGGGTCGCCATGTTCGCCGGTCTCTGGGCCATTGGGCTGTTTCTCGCGTATACCATTATTCCTTACAAGACGCCGTGGCTCGCGCTGAGTTTTCTGCTGCCGATGTGTATTGCCGCGGGGCATCTCATCGGCGAGATCGTCGATTCCAAAAACAATTCTCTGCAGGGGATCGGACTGCTGCTCGCCGCCGGGTCCTTGGCGGTACTTGCCTATCTGACCTATGACCTGAACTTCGTCCGATATGACGACGAAGACGCTCCGATGGTCTACGCTCACACGAGCCGAGAGTTCCTCGACATGATCCGGGACATCGAACGGTTTGCCGAATCGAGCGGCAGAGGGAAGGATGCTGCGATCGACATCGTGTCACCCGATTACTGGCCGATGGTCTGGTATATGAAGGACTATCCCAAGGCGATCTTCCATGGAAAGATCACCGATTCTACCGCCGAAATGATCGTCGCCAAGAAGGGCGAGCAGGATAACGAAGTGATGCGGCGTTACTCAGCTAACTACGACTACTACGCCTCCTATCATCTGCGGTCGGGCGTCGACCTCGTGCTCCTTGTTCGGAAAGATCTCAGCCAGCGGTGATCAGATCCTAATGTTTCCGATCTTCTCCGGCTTCTTGTCCGAACCCGGCTTCAGGTATGGAGCCTCGTCCTGAGTTCGTTTTATCGACTCCTTCGACGAATGCCACTTCATCCACTCAGAGGGTGCATCGAAAGTTTCACCGCCGTGCTCGGTCAAACGCGGCCGGATGCGGCACATGACAGGCGTGTTGACGCCGACTCCACAGATGATCGCCTGGCCTTTGGTTAACGCCGGCAGCTCGGCAAGCATCTCGCGGCCGGCACCCTCGACCGATTGAGCGACCGTTTGCTGGTCGATCGGGTTGACGATCCGCATGATGATCTGCGTCATACATTGCGATAGCACGTCCTGATCGAGCTTGCCGGGACGTTGCGTGATCAGTCCGATGCCGACGCCGAACTTGCGGCCTTCGCTCAGGATCTGGCGGAGGACGTGAGTCGAGACGACGCTGGCTCCGGCGGGTGCGAAGCGGTGGGCTTCTTCGAGCAAGGTGAACACAGGGTAGTCGAGAAAATTCTCGCCGCTCGTAGCCTCTTCGCGCGTGGTTGCCATTCGGGCTTTGTTAACGCGGCGGAGAAGTGTGCCGACGATAACTTGCTGCTCGTGCTGTTCGATGTTGGAAAGCTGCAGAATGGTGACGCGGCCGGGTTTGTAGAGTTCCTGGAGCTGCAGATGGTCGTGAGCGTGGAAGATGCCGCTGTCGCGGTCAAAGCGAGAGTCGAGTCGCCAAAGCAAGCCTTGGATCGACGAAACATTTCCGCCGTCCCCCGCCTCTTTGTCGTTGCCGTACTGCTGCCGCTGGACTTCTTCACGGAGGTCGAAATAGTTGTACAGATAGTCGCGGCGTCCCTCGGCCTTTAGCCGGTCCTGAAGGCTGCGAAATGCCTGACCGAGATAATGAAGCATCTTGTCCGAAGTTCCTTCGGGAAGCAGGTACTTGATATCGGCCTCAGTAAGTGTCGAGAAGCGAACTTTGATCTTGTCAGGCGTGAAGATCTTCACTTCAGGCTGATACCCGTCTGCTCCGGCGAACTGCGAATCGCCCTGGATGGTCGAGAGCGTGTGATATTCGCCGTGGGGGTCGACTATCAGGACTGCCGCTCGGTTGTGCTGCTGCATCAGCTCTTCGATGAAAACGCCCGCCGTGTAGGATTTACCGGAACCGGTCGACGCGAGGATCGCGAGATGGGTGGAAACCACATCGCGGACTGAAAGTACGATCGGCACCTCGCCGGGCTCGCGGGTCAGGAGGCTGCCGATGTGAGCCGATCCGGTCTCGCCGATCCGACGTGGACTCAGCATCTCGCCGAGGGTTTCGCTCGAGGCCAGATAGACGCCGTCGCCAGGCTGCGGCGGGATGCGGGGATTTACGAAATCGCCGAGCTTATGGCTGAAGTAGCCGATCGCCGAGGCCGTTATCTCGTAGATCTCGGTGTCGCCCTCGATGCCGATCATCAATGCGATGGCCGATGGTGGGGTGAGAGGATCGGCGAAAAATGAATCGGGAAGATTCTTCGCGAGCTTTCGATCCTTTACCGTCCCGATTATCCTCCGCTGCTCGCCGGCAATCTCAGCCGAGTAATAGACAAACTCGCCGATCCGCATGCGGTTGTTGTCGCGGGTGATGAAGATAAAGTCGTGCGGCTCTTTGCCCGGGCCTTTGACGGTTCCTGCGAGAAAATCTGACATCCCGCGGATTATAGCATCGCGTGCGGCGTCAGTCGTTTCGTCAGTCGATAGATTCATTTCGTCACAAGTAGTTTGGTGGTAACATCGGCGGGTGGTAGTAATCAAACCGATGGCATCACCAGTTTCGAGCAGACGGCGGGCCACGAAATGGCTCCTGATCTTTGGTGTTTGGACACTCTTCGGATTGTTCTTCGCGAGCCAATTTGCGCTTCAAAATCAGCTTTCGGAGAATCCGATATCGTTTTGGCGAATACTTTCGTGGCAGCTTTCGTCGGGATATGCCTGGTTCCTGGCCAGCCCGTTGATCTTCTGGCTCAGCAAGAAATACGCGTTCGATGACGGCAAGTGGAAAGCCTCGGTGCCGATCCATGTGGTGGCCAGCGTTGTGGTCGCGTTGGGCATTCTGTGCGTCGACGCTTACGTGCTGCCGAAGCTCGGTTATTTGGCCCGGTTCAATCTCAACTCCTATTGGGAAACATATAAGATCCTTTTCTTCGTCAACTTTCATTTTTCGATCGCGATCTATTGGGGCACGGTTGCGATTCATCAAGCAATCCTCAATTACCGCAAATATCGCGAGCGTGAATTGCAGACTTCGCAGCTTGAGGCTCGGCTGGCTCAATCGCGGCTGCAGGTTTTGAAGATGCAGCTTCATCCGCATTTTCTCTTTAATACGCTCAACGCGATCTCCGAACTTGTTCATCGCGATCCCGATATTGCCGACAAGATGCTTACGGATCTCTCCGATCTGTTGCGGATGTCGTTTGAGAATCTCGAGGTTCAAGAAATTCCGCTTAAACAAGAGCTCGAGTTTCTGCGTAAGTACCTTGAGATCGAGCAGACGCGGTTCCATGACAGGCTGGAGGTGAAGATGGACATCGCGACAGATACGCTGGATGCAAGCGTGCCAAACATGATCTTACAGCCGCTGGTGGAGAATGCGATCAAGCATGGGATTTCGCCTAAGGCTGAAGGTGGGCATATCAACATCGGAGCCTCGCGAAACGATGGCCACCTGCATTTGTCGGTGAGCGATGACGGTGTGGGAATGCCATCGAATGATGCGAAGCTGATCGCGGAGGGCGTGGGGCTTTCGAATACGCGGCGGCGACTGAAGCACCTGTACGGTGAAGGGCATAAGTTTCAGTTGACGCCTGAGGGAGATCATGGCGTAAACGTGGTGCTCGATATTCCGTATAAGCAGTACAAGGAAGTGCCTCGGACGATAGAGGATTGACGCGTGAAACTCAGGACGCTCATAGTCGATGACGAACCTTTGGCCCGCGAGCGGATCAAGCGGTTTCTGCGTGACGAGACGGATGTCGACATCATCGGCGAGTGCGGCAACGGCACGGACGCGGTCGCGTCGATCAAGAATGACTCTCCGGATCTCGTTTTTCTCGACATTCAAATGCCGGAGAAGACCGGTTTCGACGTGGTCAAATCGCTGAACGGCGGGAAGATGCCGGCGATCGTATTTGTCACGGCGTATGACCAATACGCCCTGCAGGCATTCGACGTGCACGCACTTGATTATCTGCTGAAGCCTTTCACCCGTGAGCGGATCCATCGAGCGGTGTCGCGGGCTCGCGAATCGATCGAGAACCGGCGGATGGGCAACATCGACGAACGGCTGATCTCGCTGATCGCCGATCTGAAGCAGGAGAAGAAGTACCTTGAACGGCTGGTGGTAAAGACGACGGGCCGGGTTTTCTTCCTGCGCGTCGACGAGATCGACTGGATCGAGGCCGCGGGCAACTACGTTAAGCTTCACGTCGGCCGGGAGACGCATATGATCCGCGAGACGATGAACGGGATCGAGGGCAAGCTCGACCCGGACAAGTTCCTGCGGATCCACCGCTCGACGGTCGTCCACATAGACCGCATCAAAGAACTCCACCCGATGTTCTCGGGCGATTACGCCGTCATTCTTCGCGACGGATTCGAGCTCGCCTTGAGCCGGAATTACCGCGAACGCTTTCTCGAACTCTTCGAAAACCAGGCGTAAGTTGTTTGAGTCGAGTCATTTCGTGAGGGTCAATTTGAGTCATTTGAATCAAGATCTAGAACTTACGGGCCTCGACTTAAAGTCCCACCTTAGGACGGCATATAAACTCTAAATATCAACGATCGGCGGCAAATCAGGACTCGCCGGTTTGGTAGATTGCCATGGATGGAATGCTGTGTCAATGCACGCTTTCGTGCGCGGAGTGCGAAATGGGTAAACTTGTGGTCTGCGACCTGCATCTAATCTTGAGCCCATCAACTCTTCCCGAATCCCCCGTTTAAATTTGGAGGAAATATGAAGCTTAAAAATATAGCATTCGCACTGGTAGGTGCATTGATGTTTGTTGCTGCGGCCGATACGGCGTTTGCTCAGGGTGGCAGACCGGCTGGAGCGGGCGGGGGCGGCGGACGGCCTGCGGGCGTGGGCCAGCCATCGGGCGGCGGCCAGCCGTCGGGTGCCGGCGTTGATCGCGGACTCGGGACAGCGAGCAGCCGGAGCGGAGGCCGATCGGACGACGGTCTTGGTACTGCTTCGTCACGCTCGAACGGGCGATCGGACACAGGTTTGGAGCGGGCGCGGATGAATAGGAATAATGCTCCTGAGCGTGGAAGCGAAGAGCTTGGCCGATATACGGGCCTTTCAAAGAAGCTCGGCACCACTCCCGAGGCTCTCAGAGCCAGCTATGAATCGGCATTGCTAGCGAACCCCGATCTGACCTGGGGAAAGTTCGTCTCGGCGAATGTCGTAGCTGATAACCTGGGAACGCGTTACCCGAACATAACCTCGGCTGCCATCCTTACCGGCCTGCAGAACGGTGACAGTCTCGGCCGGACCCTGAAAAGCCTCGGGATGGGTGAAGATGATGCGGAGATAGCCGAGAAAGAAGCTAAGCGAGCCGTGAAGGCCGCAAAGAAGAATAAAGATCAGTAGCTTCGCTCGCTTCACTTACAAAAGAAAAAAACGGGCCATCATCGGCCCGTTTTCGTTTGTGTGGCCTTGCCGCGCCAACGCATCGCAATTCAGGTCAGTACCCACTGCGGTAGCGGTGGGTTGAAGCTTGGCGTATTAGCCTGTTTTCGGGTACGGAGTCACTCGGCAATGTAAAACCTCCCGCTACCGCAGGTTGTACTGACATTGGTTTCGGCCCGACGTCGGCAACCATTGCAGAACCGCATCTCTTGCAGACGAGGTCTGATTCAAAGCCGACAAGATCACAAGATGACGGGACAGATCAAATAGTAACAATAACCCTGCCGGGTCTACTTGGGCGCTCTACGCTCTCGTGTGCAGGAGCTATCTGTTCCAACGGGTAGGTCTTAGCTACTTCCGGGCCCTTCCATCCAGCTCGCAAGGCCTCGCTGACCGCACTCACTGCCTCTTCTTTTGCCGCGACTGGCACGTCATCGCTTCCGACAAAATACAGCCGCCCGTTAACGAAAACGAGAAGCCACACGGGGACTGCGACCGATGCTTTTCCCGTCGCATAGGTTGCGATCGAACCGCCCTGAGCCAATATCTCTACGTTGGAATCGAGGTTCGCATCTAGTGCGACTTCGACAATGTGGTCGACACCTTCCGGAGCGATGTCTTTGATACTTGCGACAGCCTTGACGTCGCGCATGATGACGTCGTCCGCTCCCATACTCTCGGCGATCGATCGATCACGGTCATTCCCCACAGTTGCGATCACTCTCGCACCAGCACGCTTGGCGAAAAGGACCGCGAGCGAACCGACAGCTCCCGCACCACCTTGGACAAGAACGGTCTTGCCGTCTACCGAACCGCCGACATGCACCGAGCGGTGGGCCGTGATCGTGGGAATTCCTAGGCAAGCACCCACCTCGAACGAAGCGCCTTCAGGCAGCTCGATCGCCTGGCCAGCCGGAACGACGGTGTATTCGGCGGCGGTTCCAAAGGGCCGATATGTCTGGGCACCGTAGCACCAAACCCGACTCCCGACGAGCGTCTCAGAGACACCTTTCCCTACCGCGTCAAGGGTTCCGGCACCGTCGCTGTGCGGGATGATCCGCGGGAACGGCATCCCGTAACCGAAGGCATTCTCTCTTTTTTTGACGTCGCCAGGATTTATTCCTGAGGCGGCAAGTTTGATCCTAACCTCTCCGGCGCCAGGTTCCGGTGTCGGCATTTCACCCAACGTTAGAACCTCACTCGCAGGTCCTTGCTTCTCATACCACACCGCTTTCATATAGACGAATCATACATCTTCCGGGTCCGGCACACACAGCCAACGCACGGTGATGCTGACTGGGACGGAAGCTCGTCACGCGGGTTGGAATTCGCGGTCGAGGAGGGTGGCGATCTCGTCGGGGGCGGCCTGGTGTTCGTAGGCGGCGGTGAGAAATTCTTTCCAGTTATCGAACGGCGTTTCGGAGCGGATAAACTCGTCAAGCTTGTCCTCAGGCGTGGGGTCGTAAGCACCGACGTTGTATTTCTGACGGAACAGGAACATAAACTGAATAATGTTGTGCCGCCCGCTGTATTTCTGCACAAAATCGTTCCGGCAGATCGCTCTCTCAAAATCTCTCGTATGCAGATGAGCTATCTGCTCGTACGTTAACTGTATGTTCGGTTTTTCAACTTCCACTAGCATGGCAATACTCCTCCCCTGGCCGAGGCAGCTCTCCGCCATCGGCCTTAGTAATTTTTAGAATGTCTGAGATTTCGAATGCTAGCAGTGATGGATGAATGTGTCAAGAATGAGATATTAGGTCAACGAGGGATGTCACGTCGGTACCACCTGCGGTAGCGGGTGGGGCTTTTAGATCTCGTCTCCCTGTTGGTTGGCCACGTAGTTGATCAGCCCTGCTCAAACGGGCCGAGGTGCTGTACAAAAGCGTCCACTTCCACTATGCGACAGAATTTAGGTCTTGAAGCCCGATTACTCTTTACGCGATCAAATGGTGAGCGTCTAGAAAGCGAGCGTACGAAGGTCGAAGACGACCGACAACAACCAGATATTCTGGGGTCATAGATTTGTTCCACAGCTTGATCCTTGTCCAAACTTCCGTGTATCCGTGCGGACGCATGATTGCAAACACATGAGAAGAATCATCGAATCCGCCTTCGAGGTAAATATCATAAGCGCCATCGGATCCAACCCAATACGAGGTACGATCGTTCCCTAAAATTGCAGATCGAAGGTAAATCTCTTCAAACTGTTGATAGCCGAAGCAGAAGATTGCCTCGCACATTGCAATCTTCGCCAACATTCGACGGAAGTCCTCGTGGTCGATTTCCCACGGAATCTCAACGGCGTCAGCTTGGTATTTAGCTAATAATTGCCTGAGGTGTTCCGCGTCTCTCTCAATCGGAAAAGTGTGAACATTAGGTTTAAAGTCTCCGTGATTCAGGCCGGCTACATGTCGCAGGGTCCTCAATGATTCAGGCGGGCCGAGTTCGGGTAATACTAAGACCGGTACTGCATCATCGATAGGTACGAGTTCTTCGGTCTTGACATCGCCTCTTACGAAGATCATCGGTAGTTGAAGTGGTCGTTGCTTCTTACGCCTAGTCGGCAATTCAAGGACTGTGCGAGGTCCGATCATCGTACGACGAAGAATGCTCAGTTCAAATCGGGAAGTGATTGCAGCACAAGCACTGCAGCTAGCTTTCTCGAGCACGTTGTTGCCCTTTAGTGCGAAAGGGATTGCATGCTCGTCGCTCAAACCATTCTTTGATCTGCAGTAGATACACTCGCCGACATATACTGAAGTTCGTTGCATGACGGATACATTTGCGAAGGAATTTAAGTCTCTTTCCGACACCGGAATTTGCAGTTAGAATTCTCTAGTATGGATCGGATCGAAATCGAAAACGAAATCTTAAAATACTTTTACGGATGCTGGGAAACAGGCCTTCACTGCACAATTCACTCATTATTCCCCATACTCCCTACTGTGTCTAAGGATCTGATCGAAAGGATCGGTGAAGAACTCGATCACAAGGGGTATATAAAGGGACTTGCGTCTACTCCGTACGGGGATTTGACCGCGTGGGGAATTCTAGAAACAGAGCGGAGAGAACTTATATACCCTGAAAAAATCCAACGTTATGGCCAGGCACGCTTCCGGATACTAGAAGTTGCTAACGGTGTATACAGCGAGAACGGATCAGACAAACTTGCGTCATTCGACGATTTCGATCGGGACGACGAACCGAACAGTCGAGAAGTTGATAGAAATATGGACCTTCTCTCGAGCCTTGGGTGGATCGAGATTTATAGCATAGAAACGTTTTACATCTTGCCGGCCGGAAGAGCTCAGTTTGAAGAGTGGAACGCTCGTAAATCAATTGTCGATCGATGGAATGAAGTCGAAAGCATGAAACCCCATCCCCGTGGAGTTGCCTTTCAGAATGTAATTGCCGACGCCTTTTCAATTCAAGGCTTCTCGGTGTCTACAGGTTTACGGCGATCGCACGAAGAAATGGATGTTGTAGCGAGTGTCGAGCGGGTTCCCTATTTGATGGAGATGAAATGGGAGGCTGAAAAAATCGGTGCTGCTGTTGTGCGTGAACTTTACGGAAAGATTAGCAACCGGGCGGAAGTCCGAGGAATTCTCTTTTCGATGTCCGGCTTCACTGACAACGATAAGGGGGCGGTAAGCCAAGTGATTGAGTACTCAAGTCAAAAATACATTCTCCTGTTTGGACCTGAGGACACAAAGCGCATCATCTCCAATCCTGCAAATATTGCTCGGACGATCGATTCCAAGCTAGAAAAGCTAATGTGGAAGAAGGTCGTTGAATGGGAATGAGAACTTTTTGCTCGGTCTTCTTAGTGAGCTTGTCGTTCGTCTAAGACCACGGTACCTTTTCCGTGTCACCATAGTGAATGTCAAACTTGCACCTATTGTAATAGATCCCCTCGTACCGTAGATAGAATAGTAAAGTTACCTCTAAGTACCACATCGACAGCATGTACCCTTGATAGATTTCGTCGTTACTCAGCCGCTGCAATTTGGACAGCTTAACGGGAGTAGGGTGGACGAGCATGTTGCGAATCTCGGTTGTTGCGTGTGGGCCGTCCTCCCAATCGAATCTTTTAGGTTCGGCGGCGTTTACTAATGCACTCAATATTGATGGAATACCCATCGGTAAAGAGGCTTCGTTCAATGGGAGTCGAAGTCGTTCACTCGCTGCCAAATCTTTGAACGCTCTAGCGGTCGAACCTTTTTCCGCAACAAATCGATTCCATGACAACATTTCCAAGGCCGCCTGGGCCATGATGATGGATCCTTCGGCTCCTCCCTCGAATCTATTACACACCAAATACCAGTTCAGAGCCCGAAGCAAGACCTCTCGCCAGACAGGATCGTTGAGCCGATCTCGAAAACTTTCCCATGCCACTTGGATGTTCGAAGTGTCATGATCCGGAAACCAATGATTGACTACACGCCAATGGTCGACCAAAGGCGCCTGCCAACGTTTCCACTGTTCTTTCCCATCGGATTGAAAACCTATGTGTAGGAATGGCGCTGTCCAGTTTCCTCGAGACCAAGAAAGAAAGAGGCCCAGATCTTCCAACAAGGCTTCAATATCTCGGAACTGAAATTCAGATCCATCGATTCGCCTCACTTCTCCAAGGTGGGTTATTGCATAACCCCGGCTAGATTTTAATTCGGCGAACGCCTTGCTTCGATCAGAAATATCGTCGATTGTAATGTTCCACTTATCCGAGTCCAGAGTCATTCTTCCGGTGCTAAAAACGGGCTGTCCATCCTTGAACCAAACTGCTTGTTTTCCAAATGTTTTGAGAAAATTCGGAACATGGAAGATGATCCTTGAGACTGGACCTTCGCAGCCTTGGTAAAAGTGACCAGCTACTTCTCCAGAAAGCTTTCGTTGTGAACCTTCCGGGTTGAAGCTCATGTTCTCTGAGGAAATATGTAGTACGTCAGGATCGAAATCGGATGAAATGCGACATTCCACTTCTTCACCCGAATGATATTTATTGAAGTCAGAAGTTAGGAACTCAAAGACTATTTTGGGAGTCGGAAGCCACCGAAAAACTACAGTACCTGATGCAGCGATACTCTCGGCAGGAGGGCCGATTAGCACTGGTCCTTCATAGATCGGGACGGATGAATTTGGCGCGATTGAGCTGTATGGTGAAAGGATTGCCGAGGGAAAGTCATTCGGATTCATCGACTAAGTATATATCCTTGGTACAGTTGGCTAACTTTGTTGGTCCAGTTGCGGAACTCGCAGCAGATTCGAGCCGTCTCGTATGTTTGTTTAGTAAGCGGCCAATTGTGGTATGCGAACTGTTCAATCTGGGACGTTAGGCTAGGAAATCGGATCCTGCCCAAGGATTCACCCCTATTTCAACCGCTCGTCACGTGTGGCAACCTTTCGTCACATTCTCGTATTTTATTCAAAAAATAGTGACTAGAATCAAAATACGGTCAAACCGCGCTACACTTTTGGGCATTATGAAGAGAATTGGAAACATCCTGGCATTTGCGGTCGTTGGAATAATGTTCGTGTTTAAGAGCTATGTGATCGTTATTGGGCAGGTGAAACCTGTGCTGGTGGCGTTGAACAAGGCTGAGGCGAACATGGTGATCGTGGATCCGGGGACGATGGCGGTGTTGGGGAAGGTGGCGGTTGGGGACGGGCCGCATGAGGTGGTGTTGTCGGCGGACGGGAAGACGGCGTACGTTGCAAATTACGGTAACCAACAGCCGGGGAATTCCATCTCTATTATAGACATCGCGTCGGCGAAGGAGTTGAAGCGTGTCGACCTGATGCCGATGATAAGGCCGCACGGGCTGCAGTTTATCGGCGGGAAGCTTTAT
>JAQSDP010000449.1 GCA_029945985.1 bacterium
GTCATTCTTGAAGTACGCCTTGAAGATGTTCGGCCCACGAAGCACGATCTCGCCTAGTTCCCCATCGGTCACCGGCGTGTCTTCCTCGTCGAAGATCGCCATTTCGTTGCCGATCGGTTTGCCACAGGAGCCGGGGCGACGGTTTTCGTTGGGCGGATTGAAGGTAGATCGGCACGTGGATTCGCTCAGGCCGTAGCCTTCGATGACGAGGACGCCAAAAGTTTCCTCGAAGCGTTTGAGGATCTCCGCGGGAACCGGAGCGGATCCGCACATGGCGAACTTGAGAGTCTTGAGTCTTGAGTCTGGAGTCTGGAGCCGATCGCCTTCCTGTTCCAGAGTCGAAACTCCATACTCGCGACTGGCAAGGAGCATTGAGAGCATTGTGGCGACGGAGCCGAAGGATGTGATGCCGTACTTTTCGACGATGTCCCAGAATCGCGAGCCTGAGAATTTTGGTGAGACTACCGTCGATCCGCCGCAGAAAAGTGCAGTCATTGTGGTCACGGTGACGGCGTTCATATGGAATAACGGCATTATGGTCAACAGCCTGTCGTCCCGTTCGAAGCCCATCCAGTTGGTGATCTGCTCGGCGTTGGCGAGGAGGTTGCCGTGAGTAAGCAGGCAGCCCTTCGGCTTTCCGGTCGTACCAGAGGTGTAGATGATAATGGCTTCGTCGTCGGTGGTCAGAACTGACGTTTCGAGACTGTCCGGGAAATCGGCTGTGGCTGTCTCCACGTCGTCGAATATTTCGTGCTTAGCACTCAGGCAAGCGGGGATGCTCGCCGCTCCAGTCAGCAATAGTTTGGATTCGGAGTTGGTGACGACCCACTCGACCTCTTCGTGTTTGAGCAGCGAGTTTACTGGGCCGGCGACTGCACCGACCTTCCAGCAGGCGAAGTAAGCCGCGATGTACTCGGGCGAGTTAGGCATCAGCAGACTGACAACGTCACCCTTACCTATTCCATGCGACAAGAGCAGATTCCCGGTTCGGTTCACGGCCCGGTCGAACCCTGAGTACGTCCACTCCCGGCCGTCGGATTCCGAGAACAGGAAAGTCTTGTCCGGCGTTTCGGCGGCTCGGGTTTCGAGCAAATGTCGCAGGTTGGGGAAAGTCATCGAATGCAAGAATATCCGAAAAATAATCAACGTGCCTACCCAAACGGGTGTGTCGAAAGGAGATTAGGCGGGTTATCTTCTCAACATCGGCGGTCCTTAATCGCCACTGAGCTCTACTAGGAGAACAATTTCAGAATGCCTACATTTATCATTCTTGCAATACTTTTCATCATCGCCGCATTGACGTCGGGCTGTAATACCGCGGCGAGCACGCCGGCGAATAATACGGCGCCCGTGTCTAATACCGCGGCAAAGCAAGAGGATCCGAAATCCGCTAATACAAAACCTGTCGAGCCAGCACCTGCCGATACGTCTTCCGCCGGATCACTCGCAACGCCGACCGAAACCTATAAGACGGCCCACGAGCTTCGGAAAAAGAAAGATGTCGCTGGATTGAAGGCGATTATGTCGAAAGACATCAAAGAGTTCCTGACTATGATGGGCGAAGAAAATAAGAAATCGCTCGACGACATGATCAAAGAGATGTGTGACAAGCCGCAGGCGGATCGTGCCGAGGCGCGTAACGAAAAGATCAAGGGCGATAGGGCGACAGTGGAATACCTGACCGAGAAGGGCGACTGGAAGACGATGGATTTCGAAAAGGTAGACGGGAAATGGCTGCTGGGCTTCCCAAAGGCTGAATCCGGCGAATCGATGAACAAGTAACGATCTCACCTCTCCCCACCTCCACAAATGTCCGTGAATGCAAGTCTGTCCTCTAGTCAGACGCGCATTTGCGGACACTGCCTTTTTGGGAATAAGATTGCCGAAACTATGACGATCTATAAGAGTTATGTGAACGGGAAGTGGGTCGATTCGGCCTCCGGTAGAACTGCCGAGAATATTAATCCGGCAAATGTAGAAGATGTGATCGGGATTATCGAGATGGCGAGCCGGGAAGAGGCTCGATCGGCGGTAGAAGCTGCGCACGACGCGTTTCGCGATTGGAAACGAACCCCTGCACCGGCCCGCGGAAGGGTTATCGCTAAGGCCGCCCGACTGCTGGAGGAGCGGAAGGAAGAGTTGGCGGCGGCAATCACCCGCGAGGAAGGGAAAACGCTAGCCGAGGCCCGGGGTGAACTGACGCGTGCGATTAATGTTGTGGAGTTTTGTGCGGGGGAATCGCGTCGGATGGTGGGTGAGACGATACCCTCGGAGTTGCCGGCGAACTTTGCATACACGATAAAGGAACCGCACGGAGTCGTCGCGTGCATCACGCCGTGGAACTTCCCGGTGGCCATACCGGCATGGAAGATCGCTCCGGCGTTAGTTGCGGGTAATACGGTCGTCTTTAAGCCAGCGACTCTTACGCCGGCGACAGCGGGGTTGTTGACGGAAGTATTCAACGAGGCCGGACTGCCGCCGGGAGTGCTGAATCTCGTGCTCGGGTCGGGCAGCGAGGCAGGAGACGAGATCGTCAACCATCCCGCGTTAAAGGCGATATCATTCACTGGTTCGACCGAGACCGGGCTGAAGCTGTACGCTCAAGTCGCTCCGCGAGGCGTGAAGGTTCAGGCGGAGATGGGTGGGAAAAATCCGGTCGTGGTGCTCGAAGATTGCGATATGGATCTCGCGGTAGAGTCGACGGCTCAGGGGGCGTTCGGCTCGACCGGACAGCGGTGTACGGCGACATCGCGTGCGATCGTGATCGATAAGGTCGCGGATGAATTTGTGAAGAAGATCGTGGAGCGGGCCACGAGTTTCAGGCTCGGTGCGGGTGATGATGCGAATACGGACATCGGCCCGTCAGTCGATCAGGGCCAATTCAACACCGTGCTGAAGTACATCGACATCGGGCGCGAAGACGGAGCTGAACTACTGTGCGGCGGTAAACGCGCTGAAGGCGATCGATTGGAGAACGGCTGGTTCGTCGAGCCGACGGTTTTCGATCGGGTCACACACGACATGCGGATCGCCCGCGAAGAGATCTTCGGACCGGTTCTCTCGGTGCTCCGCGTAAAGGATTTCGAAGAAGCGATGATGGTAGCGAACGACAGCGATTACGGCTTGTCGTCGTCCGTCTTCACTAACGATACAAACTTGGTCTATCGGTTTGTTGACGAGATCGAGACGGGGATGACGCATATCAATTCGCCTACGACAGGCGGCGAAGCTCATATTCCCTTTGGGGGCGTAAAACACACAGGCCTTGGAGCCAGGGAACAGGGTTCGACGTCGCTCGATTTCTACACGGAGCTGAAGGTCGTTTATGTCGATTACACGGGCAAGAAGCGGGAAGGTAATCTTTACTAGTTGCAGTTTTCGACTTAGAGTAGTCGGTGTTTTAGCCTCTTTTTTCGAATCGATCAATATGAAATTTCTGCCCCGTATAATCGCGCCGCTCGTGATCGGGATCGTAGCCGCTGTGGGTCAGCATGCTGACCATAAAGCTCCTGAAACCTTAATTGACTCAAAGCCGATCGCACTGATTACGACCGACGCGATCACGCATCGAAAGGTTGCGACATCGAATAAGCAGGCTCAGGCATATTTCGATCAGGGGTTGACGCTGTATTACGCGTTCAACGATGGCGATGCTGTCAGGTCTTTTCGCCGGGCTGCGGAGCTTGATCCGCAGTTGGCGATAGCTCATTGGGGCATTGCCTTAGCGGCCTTCCCGCGCGGCACGGGCGGAGGTAATCCGAGTGATGAGAAGCGACTGAAGGAAGCACGTGATGCGGCAACAACGGCAATGTCTATGCCCGCACCGCCTTCTGATCGAACCTATATCGAAGCTCTGGCGAAGCTCCTCCCCGACGGTGCAACCTACGATCGGACGGTTTCGCAAGAAGCATATCGGCTGGCCATGAAGGCGGTCTACGACGCGGACCCCAAGGATGCGGACGCCGCCGGCCTTTATGCGCTCGCCATCTTCTATGCCAATGGCGATTCAAATTGGAGCGAAGAAGGGACGCCGGTTGGGAATTGGCAGGAGCTGATCGATGTACTTGAAGCCGGGCTTAAGCTTCATCCTAAGCATCTTGGACTAACTCATACGTATATCCACGCGGTTGAAGAGTCGCCGCAACCGGACCGCGCACTCGCAGCCGCGGACGCCCTTCGTGGACTCAAGATCTTCACGCCGTCGTTCGGACATTTGGTCCACATGCCGGCACATATCTACGTTAGAACGGGGGACTTTCAGCGGTCTATCGATTCGAATGAACAGACGGCCACGATGCCGACTAATACTTTGTCGGAAGAGTTTCGACTTTGGCATTACAACCATGTACTCAATTTCCTTTTGTTCTCATATGGAATGCAGGGAAATTACGCCAAGGTGGCGTTCACGCTGAACCGGAAATTCGGGTACCAAACTGCGAGGGCGACGGATCAACGGCCGCGATACTGGGTCCGCTTCAAGCGGTGGGATGACATTTTGAACGCACCAGCCCCGGCAGCGGATAGCCGGCCGGCCACGCTTCTCGCATGGACGTGGGCGAGAGCAATGGCTCTCGCAGCGAAGGGAGACGTTGGGAAAGCAGAAGCCGAATGGGTTAAGAAAACTCCTGACACGTCGTCGGTTCGGGCGATCGACGATGAGCGGATCGCCGCGGCCATTGCCCGTCATCGTGGTGATAAAAAGGCCGAGATTGCCGCTCTGACCAAAGCCGTCGCAGCCGAGGACACGCTCGACTATTCGGAACCGCCGCTCTCGATCTCACCGTTGCGTGAGAATCTGGGCGGAGCGTTGCTGCGTGACGGACAGAATGCCGAAGCTGAGAAGGTTTTTCGTGAGGACCTGAGACGCAATCCGGGCAGCGGCCGGTCCTTCTTCGGGTTGATGACTGCTCTCACCTCTCAAGGTAAGAAGGCTGAGGCTTCGAGAGTGCATTCGGAATTTAAGAAGGCTTGGAGGCATGCGGACATCAAGCTAACGGTTGAAGGGCTTTGAGGTTTGATTTTCACTCAGAAACTGCGGAATTGGAGTAGAATGTTTTCCAATTCCGCAGTTGCGTTTCAGACGGCTATGACACAACCACGACAAAGAGCGACGATTTCCGATGCTGTGCGTAAGCACAAAGAGTTTCTTTTCCCCGCGGTCGCAAATTACTACCAGGAGCCGATCGCCATCGCCAAGGGAGAGGGCGAGTACGTCTGGGACGATCAGGGCACCAAGTATCTCGATTGCTTCGGCGGCGTGCTGACGGTGAGCGTTGGGCATGCTGAGCCGCGGGTGAACAAGGCGTGGATCGATCAGGTCAATACCGTCGCGCATACTTCAACACTCTACGCGAACAAGCCGCAGGGTGATCTGGCGGAAAAGCTTGCGGAGATCTCGCCGGGAAACTTGAAGAAGTCGTTCTTTACGAATAGTGGAACCGAGGCGGACGACACGGCCGTGCTGGCAGCAAAGCTGGCGACCGGTCGGAATGAGATCGTCGTGCTGCGGCATAGTTACGCGGGCCGATCGGCGACAGCGTTATCTTCTATCGGACACGCGACATGGCGACCGGTCGCTTCGCAGGTGCCGGGATTTGTACACGCGCACGCTCCGTACTGCTACCGCTGTCCGTTCAACGCAACACCCGATAACTGCGGACTTGCATGTGCCAACGACGTCGAGGAATTGATCCAAACGACGACGACCGGCGAGATCGCGGCATTCATGTCCGAGACGATCCTGGGCGTGGGCGGATTCATCGTGCCGCCCAAGGATTACTTCAAACGCGTGCACGAGATCACGAAGAACCACGGCGGTCTATTCATCTCAGACGAAGTGCAAACAGCTTGGGGACGAACGGGCGACAAGTGGTTCGGCATCGAGCATTACGGCATCGAGCCCGACATAATCACCTCGGCAAAAGGAATGGGCAACGGCGTGCCGATCGGCTGGACTATCGCAACGCCCGAGGTAGCCGACGCATTTCCTGGCTTGACGTTCTCGACGTTCGGCGGAAATCCCGTTTCATGCGCGGTCGGACTCGCCGTCATTCATGTTATCGAGGAAGACGACCTGCGAACTAATTGTCGCGTGGTCGGCGATTATTTTCACGACAAGCTTCTCGAACTGCAGCAGAAATACCCGATCATCGGCGACGTGCGCGGCATGGGCATTATGCAAGCGATCGAACTCGTCAAAGACCCGAAAACAAAAGAACCGAACCCACAAGCTGTTTTGAGGGTATTCGAGGAAACAAAACGGCGAGGAGTACTGATCGGGAAAGGGGGCCTGTACGGAAACGTAATACGTACCGGCCTAATGTTGAACACAACGACCGACACAGTCGATCAGTTGATCGAGGCGCTGGATGCAGGCATTGCCTCCTGCTAGTCGAAGCATAAGTCTGCCGGCGCGAGGATGTCCTAACGATGTTTCGGCGGCGGTTCCGGTTGGGCGCAGGCCTGAGCCGTGTATTGGCACGGCGCTGCCCTTTCGATAAAGAAACCGACGAAAAGACCGGCGGCCACGTATGTGAGATAGCCGATCAGAAAACATGCGACGCATACGGCGATCGCGAGCCAAGAACTCCCTCTCATGAGTGGCAATCTCCTTTCCTTATGGATTAAGAATTATCGAAAATGATGGCCAAAGACAGACCAAGGAAACGCTGCCTCACGAGATGATGCGGAAACCGTATCAGAAATTCGAAGAAAATTCAAGAATTTGAATTTTCTTCGAACACGTAAACTCTTAATGCGGTTTCTACAGTCTACAAAACCAAGTATGTTAATTCGATCTACCATAGGATTGATCGTTCTTCTTGCGACTTCTCAAGGTTCGTTATCGCTGCTCGCTCAAGAGCTTGAGCCAATTTCCGCGGATCTACGGCTTGGGCTTGAAAAGATCGAAGGCAATAACATTCTTCGCCATGTAAAAACGCTCGCTTCGGATAAATTCGAAGGGCGTGCACCCGGTACTCGGGGCGAGGAACTAACCGTAAAGTATGTAGCGGAGCAGTTTAAGGCAGCAGGGGCGGAACCCGGTAATCCAAACGGCACTTACCTTCAAAACGTTCCGCTAGTTGGCTTTCTAACGACTCCGAGGATCGATCTTGCCGTTAGCGGGATTCCAATCCCGTTCGAATTTCAGGAAGATTTCGTTCACGATTATCCTCGGTTGACTCGCAGTCTCGAGATCAAGTCATCCGAGGTTGTCTTTGCGGGATATGGCATCACTGCAGAGCAGTATAGCTGGGACGATTACAAAGGGGTTGACGTCAAAGGCAAGCTGGTGCTCGTCCTTAGCGGAGAGCCCTCACGACCGATTGAGGGAGATACTCAGCCCGATCCTGCGTTTTTCAAGGGCGTAGTGCGGACGTATTATGCGACACGGGATGCCAAATATGAAGAAGCACGGCGTCGGGGGGCGGCCGGCATTCTGGTCATCTATGACCCGGAAAAAGCAAATACTTATTCACTTTTCCAAACCTTCGCAAAGCTTGAAGGTCAGAATCTAAAACCGCGTGCGGGGTCCTATGAGTTGGCGATCGCCGGTCTGGTTACGACCAAAGCGGCCATACGGATTTTTGCGGCGTCCAACAGGGATCTTTCCACCGCTGAGAAATCCGCTCAGCTTCCGGATTTTCAACCTGTCACCCTGGCTGCGAAGGCTGCGATCAACCTAAGAAGTCAGTTGCGGTCGATCAACAGCCGAAACGTCGTCGCGAAAGTTAACGGTTCCGACCCACGCCTTCGAAACGAATACGTTATCTACACGGCGCATTGGGATCATTTGGGAAAAGACATATCGCTTACGGGCGATCAGATCTATAACGGAGCAAACGACAACGCCATTGGCACCTCCCAATTGATCGAGGCTGCACGAGCTTTTGCCGCACTAAAACAAAAGCCAGCACGATCCATACTTTTCATCGCGACCACAGCCGAAGAGAAAGGCTTCCTCGGAGCGAGATATTATTTGCAGAATCCGCTTTATTCGGCCTCGGTGGCCAACATAAATTTGGACGCTGGTAATCTTTTCGGCCTGACGCGCGATCTCGGCAGTACAGGTTATGGCAATTCGACACTCGACGAAGTCCTCGAGATTGCCGCTAGCATGCAGGGTCGGATCTTTGCTAAGGAGTCGCTCGATTCCACGGGCGGATTGTATTTCGGGTCCGACCAGATCGAATTTGCGAAGGCTGGAATTCCGGCGGTTTTCCCATGGAGCGGAGTTGATTATGTGGGTAAGTCCAAGGACTTTGGCGAGAACGTCTGGGAAGAATACTCGGCAAAACGCTATCACAAGGTAACAGACGGCGTGATGACCGATTGGGACGCCTCTGGCGCGGTGGCGGATACCCGATGGTTTGTCATCGCCGGATTTTTGATCGCAGAGGACAACGTGCGTCCAAAGTGGAAAGAAGGGTCGGAGTTTATTTGGATTTCAAAGCGTAAAAAAAAATCATGAAAAGGACACTGTTACCGGCATTGATCTTGACGTTCGCCATTAACGTTACGGCTCAGGTTCCGGAGAGAACCACGGTTCTCGCGGGAGCCGAGCGGGCGTTCGAGAAGGCGTCGAAAACCAATAGCGGCCCCGCTCCGGGGTGTGCGGTCGGAGTCTCGTTGAACGGAGAGACGGTTTTTGAGAAGGCGTTCGGACTCGCGGAGATGGAGCACAGCATTTCGAACACGCCGCAGACGATATTTGAGTCGGGTTCCGTGGCTAAGCAGTTCACCGCGGCGGCGCTCGTGCTGCTGGAGAAAGATGGAAAGCTGAAGATCGACGACGACGTTCGGAAGTACATTCCGGAGCTTCCGGAATACGGAAAGCCGATAACGATCAGACACATTCTTACTCACACTGCGGGTCTTCGCGATTGGGGATCGGTGATGCAGTTGACAGGCGTTGGGCGTGGAGACCGCGTTGTGAATCAAGCTATCGCACTTGATGTTATCTACCGGCAAAAGTATCTCGATTTCGTTCCTGGTGCAGAATATTCCTATTCGAACAGCGGCTATCAGCTTGCGGCTGAGATCGTAGAGCGCGTGTCGAAACAAAAGTTTGGCGAGTTCGTCAGTGAGCGGATCTTCAAGCCGCTCGGTATGACCAAGAGCTCGTGGCGTGACGAATATAGACGGCTCGTGCCCGGCAGGGCTCAGGGGTATTCAAAGGCGGGGCCGAACGCGCCGTGGATGCTGAACATGCCGTTCATGAATGTGATCGGCAACGGTGGAATGCTGACGACTGCCGGTGATTGGCTCAAGTGGAATGCTGCACTCGACGCCAAGACATTCGGCGAGCCGTTCGTCGCGGCGATGGAAACGCAGGGAATTTTGAATGACGGGCGGAAGATCAGTTATGCGCTGGGATTGAATGTCGATAGTGAGAAGGGGATAAAGCAAGTTACGCACAGCGGCGGGACCGCCGGATATCAGACCTTCCTCGCTCGTTTTCCAGATAGAAGAGTCTCGGTTGCCGCTCTCTGCAACGGATTTCCACCGTCAGCGGGCGATATTGTTTACGGTGTCTTCGACGAGGTATTTGGGCCCTTCCCCGAGCCCGCGAAAGTCGAAACTGTCGCGGTTGCGGAAGATCAGTTGAGGAAGTATGCAGGCGTCTGGCGTAATGACGTGACGCGTAATGCAAACCCGATCGTGCTGGATAAAGGCGAGCTAAAGCTCAACGGCGGCCCTCTGAAGCCGCTCGCCGCCGGATTGTTCATGCTTGGCGATCGGAAACTGACGTTCAATGACGGTACTCCGGTTACGGCGAATATCGCTAACTCTGACGGCTCGGTCACCCGACTGACGCTCGTCTCGGAATGGAAACCGACGGCATCCGATCTCTCGGAATTCTCCGGTGATTGGTACAGCGAAGAGGCTCAGGCGAAGTTTGCGATCGCGGTCGAGGGCGACAAGGCGTTCATCAAACAAGCTCCCTCGATGAAGATGCCGCTTCAGCCTCTATCATACAAAGATCATCTAGCGGCCCAAGGCTTCGTCGTCTGGGTGACCCGAGACGCGTCCGGCAAGATCGACAGGCTCCACGTGGGTGGCTCGCGAATGAGGGATATGTATTTCTCGCGTGTCAATTAAGCGAGGAGTTGTCGGCATCGGTACCGGTGCTTGCTGAGTGCATCGCTTTGATCGCCTACTTTGATTCCATCGAAAGCCAGGATCGATATTCATAAATGAAAGTCTGTTTGGTTCTAACGTTTTTTTTCGTTCTCACCGGGCTTGTGATCGCCCAGCCCATCGTTATTCGAAACGCGACGGTTATCGATCTTGAGTCGGGAAAGAAATCTCCTGGAAAGACGATCGTCATTGATGGGACGGCCATTAAATCGGTTTCGGCCGGTCGCGGCCATGGAGTACCCAGGAATGCCAGGATCGTTGATGCGAGGGGCGGCTTTGTAATTCCCGGCCTTTGGGACATGCATGTCCATTATTTCAATAACTTCTCCCGCGTCGGTACAGATAACAAGGAATGGTACGGGCCTCTGTTCATTGCCAACGGGGTGACCGGAGTCCGCGATATGGCGTCCGATCTCGAAGATCGAACGAAAGCGAAAACGTGGGCGGAGGGCATAAGGAATGGAGAGGTCGGGCCCCGAGTTGTTGTAGGGAGCAATATCATCGACGGCGATCCACCCTTTATGCCGGGGATGTATCCTGTGAAAGATGCCGCGTCGGCTCGCGCGGCTGTCAGGCTCATGAAAGAGCAGGGAGCAACCTATATTAAGGTCTACTGGAATCTTTCGCCCGAGAGCCATGCGGCGATCGCGGACGAGGCGAAGAAACTCGGCATCCCCTTCGCAGGCCACGTACCGTTTCTAGTAAGCGCGTTCACGGCTTCCGATCTGGGGCAAAAGAGCATCGAGCACCTTACGGGAATCGCGGAGACCTGTTCGAGTAAAGAGGACGAACTGCGGAAGAAAGTATGGACGCCGGACGTGCAGAAGGAAGTTATGGCGACATTCGACGCGGACAAATGCCGTCGGCTCTACAGAACCTTCGCGAAGAACGGGACCTACAATGTTCCTACGCTTGTGCTCCACCGGGGGATGCAGAGGTATCAAGACCCCACCTTTAGGGCTCGACCAGAGTTCCGCTACATTTCGGGTTCCGAGTTGAAGGAATGGGAAGAATCACCTCAGCTCAATCGAGAGATGACCGCGACGGAGCGGGAAAAGCTGTTCCAGGAACTTATTGAGGTTGTCAGCCAAATGAATCGTGCTGGCGTGCCGCTTTTGGCAGGTACGGATAACAATATTCCGTTCGTAGTGCCAGGTTTCGATCTCCATGATGAGCTTGAGCTTTTTGTCGCGGCCGGGTTGAGCCCGCTTCAGGCATTGCGTACCGCCACCCTAAATCCCGCCTTATACCTTAATGCGACGGATAAATTCGGGAGCGTCTCTGCCGGTAAGACGGCCGACATTGTCATCCTGGCCGCCGATCCTACGAGCGATATTCGCAACACGCGTAAGATCAATGCGGTTGTATCCAATGGGAACTTTCTTGATCGTAAAGATATAGATGCCATCTTGCTGCGAGCAAAGGCGAACCCGCGTAAATGATTCGACGCGAGGTTCGAAGTTTTAGCCGGGAGGTCGACAAAATGTCCAGGGTAAGCAGACGTAATTTCATCGCCGGTACCGTCGGAACGGTCCTCACAGCTTCCGTCGACGCTCAATCACAATCAAGGCGAAGCGAACGTCCAAACATTCTTTTTATTCTTGCCGACGATATGGGTTGGGGCGACCTTAGTTGTTATGGCCGACCTGATTATCAAACGCCGAACTTAGACAAACTCGCGTCCCAGGCAATGCGTTTTACCAATGCGTATTCCGCCGCTCCTGTGTGCACACCGACCCGCGTTGGTTTTCATACCGGCCGGTATCCCGCGCGCCTACCGGTCGGACTGGAAGAGCCGATCCACGAGCGAAGTGCGATCGGTGAAAAAGTCAAGACCACTGGAATTCCCCGGTCGCACCCGACCGTCTCGTCTCTCATAAAATCTGCCGGTTACGACACCGCTCTTGTAGGCAAGTGGCATCTAGGATATTGGCCGGATTTCGGCCCGCTGCATTACGGTTTCGATGAGTTCTTTGGGAATATGAGCGGTGCGGTCGATCATTTCACGCACAAGGACATGACCAGAAACCTCGATCTTTACGAGGGCGAGGTGCCAGTCGAGCGGATCGGATATATGACCGATCTTCTGACGGACCGGGCTATCACTTACCTAAAGCGCAAACACGAGAAACCTTTCTACCTGAGCCTTCATTACACTGCTCCGCACTGGCCATGGGAAGGGCCGAAAGATAAGGCGTTCAGCGAATCGATAACGTACAGCCCGGCAGGCTTTCGCGCCGGCGGTTCATTAAAAGTTTATGCGGAGATGATGAAGAACCTCGATGCCGGAGTCGGGCGCGTGTTGGACGCTCTCAAGTCGTCCGGGCTGGATCGAAACACTCTCGTGATATTCACAAGTGACAACGGCGGGGAGAAATTTTCGTACCACTGGCCCTTCTCTGGCCAGAAGATGGAACTGCGTGAAGGCGGGATCAGAGTGCCTGCGGTCGTCAGATGGCCGGGAGTAACGCGTGCCGGAGCCGTCAGCGACCAGCCGGTGATAACCATGGACTGGACAGCGACAATGATAGGCGCCGCCAATGGTAAGGCAGATCCGAATTATCCGCTCGATGGTGAAAACATGACCTCTATTCTGGCCGGACAGGACACGGTAAAGGATCGTACGTTCTTTTGGCGTACTAAACGACAGGGCGCGGTGCGAAGTGGCAAATGGAAGTATCTGCGAGAGGGTAAAATTGAATCTCTTTTTGACCTTTCAGTGGACGAAAGAGAGCAGGCCAGCTTCAACAACAGCGACGGCGCCGTACTTGAACGGTTACGCGGTGAGTTCAACAAATGGGATGCGGAAATGTCGCGATATCCTGCCGGCTCGGGCATAGATGAAGCGTTAGTGAAAGATGCAAATGAAGATTAAACCGAGCTCATCTTCACTACTTCTGGTTCGGATCTAAAAGTAATAAGGGCGGATTCCCCCAAATCCAACCCGGTTGACACATCGCGTGGTTCGCGTTGATGCCACACCGTTTCGGTCGATTACGTCAACCGCCTCAGCGTTTTGAAGCAAGTTCACCACAATCGCTCCACCGTATGGTATTACTAGTTGATAGTGTCAGACCGCCGATCAACGATGACTAGAGAGGCCGAGGAGGTTAGACCCGCCGGTTGGCGATCCCAGTTCTGGTGGTTTCGGTGGGTGCCCACCGTTGTCGTCTCAGCCCTCGTAATCTATTTCTTATATGTGGTTGGAAGCGTGGCGATCGTGCCGGTGCTGGCGTCAGTTGCGCTCGCGTATCTGCTTAATCCCGTAGTTCGTATGGGCGAAGTGCGCGGGCTGTCGCGTTCAGTGTCGGCGGTCGCGGCCATAGTCGTAGTAGGTCTGGTGATAGCCGCTTTTTTGGCCTACGTGGTCCCCGATCTTTGGACTGAAAGCACGAAAGCGGGATCGAGAATCGCGGAGAGCTTTACACCGGAGAATGCGGTTCGGCAGCGCGCTCTTCTCAAACAATATTCCCCTGCCCTCGAACGCGTGGCGGGGGATCGCATCGAAAAGTTCTTGAGCGATCCGGCCGCATTTTACAGTGAGAGTATGGGGGCTAGTTCCGCGACCACAACGGTCGAAGAGGACGGAAAAGTAACGACTACGTCCTCCCCGTCGGGCAATTCCACGATCTTCTCGTTCCTGGTCTCGTCGCTCGACTTATTACTCGTGCCGTTCTTCGTATTTTACATACTCATAGACTTTCGGACATGGCGTGATTCGTCTGAGGTATTGATACCGCCGCGATTCCGCGAACCCTTCTCCCGTCTTTTCGACGAATCTGGCCGCATTCTCGAATCGTACGTTCGAGGCCAACTGCTTATCGGGCTGATCATGGCCGTCTTTTACGCGATAGGCTTTTGGTTTCTCGACGTTCCCGCGTGGGCAGGTATTGCATTGCTCGCGGGGCTACTGAACGCGATTCCATATGTAGGTTCATTGATCGGCCTTGGCCTCGCGGGCGGTTTGACGTTAGCGAACGGAGGCGGCGTCTGGGACGTCGGTGCCGTTGTGGGCGTATTCGTGGCTGTCCAAACCCTCGAAGGCTACGTACTGACGCCTAAGATCATAGGCGGACGGCTCAATCTTCATCCGATGGCCGTTTTCCTCGGTCTATTGATCGGCGGAAAGCTATTT